>JANOXT010000001.1:0-14586 GCA_031418555.1 Lysobacterales bacterium
ACCGGCACCGAGTTCAACATCATGGCGTTTATCGGCATTCTGGTGTTGATGGGTGTAGTGGTAAACAACGGCATCGTAATGATCGAGCACATCAACAATATGCGGCGACGCGGCATGTCCCGCACCGATGCGCTGGTGGAAGGCAGCCGTGAGCGGTTGCGCCCGATCCTGATGACCATGGGTACCGCGATTCTGGCGATGATTCCGATAGCGCTGGGCAACACCGCGATGGCAGGCGGCGGGCCGCCTTACTTCCCGATGGCGCGTGCGATCGCCGGTGGACTCGCGTTTTCGACCGTTGTCAGCTTGCTGTTCCTGCCGACCATCTACGCGATTCTCGACGATATCCGCGCTGCGACGTCGCGCACGATCCGCAGAGCGCGCGGAACGCAGGGCGTGCCGGCCGCTGCCGTGACGGCTATGCACAACGAATGAGCGTATGTCGATGAGTTCGACGCACAGCGGGAAGGCCCCGTACAAAATCGGGGCCACGTTTTATGGCGTGCTGATTGCAGCGACTGTCTCGACGACGATTGTTCATGAGACTGCGCATTGGGCCATGGGCACTGCGCTTGGTCACGACATGGCGATGAGCTTCAACGCAGCGCATGCGGTTGCTGCGAGCGGCGTTTCAGCGGGTCATGCGATGCTGATTACCGCAGCCGGTCCCGCGGTCACTTTCCTTCAGGCGCTGATCGCGTTCGCACTGGTTCGCAGCCGTGGTCTGTTGCTGGCATACCCTTTTTTGTTCGCCGCTTGGTTCATGCGCTTTGCCGCTGCATTCGTCAGTCTTTCCCATCCGAACGACGAAGCGCGCCTGAGCATCGATCTGTTCGGAGGCATGTGGTGGTTGCCAGCCGCGGTGGTGTCGGTGCTGTTCGCGCTGTTATGGCTGGCGGCACGTCGTCTGAAGATCGGCTGGAAGACCCATCTGATGTGCTATCTGCTGTGCAGCGCGATGGCCGCTGCGATCGTATTCGGCGACAGGCTTCTCTGACCCGATCAAGCGTTTGATCAAGCGCTTCATGCCATACGCTCAATCGACAGCGGTTCAGGTCATCAGTTTACCCAGAATGCTCGCGCCACCGATCCAGATGCCGGCCATGCTCCCGAAATTGGTCAGCAGGAAATTCATCAACGTGCGCGAGACGCGGTTGCGATACCAGCCGCGCACGGTTTGCACGTCGTCGCGCAGGCCCAGAAAGTCGGCATAGGTCGGTTTGCGGATGCGCGCTTCCACCAAAGCGCTGAACGTGCCGGTGGGTACGCCCATGCGAAAGGGCTTGAGCGGCGCCATCAAAGCGGCAGTCAAAATGCTCAGCGGATGTCCGCCGGCCAGCAGACAGCCCAACGCTGCGAGCGAGGAGGTGTACATCACCCACTGTTTCAGCAGATCGGTGCCCATCGCGAAACCGCCGCGCCAGAAGCCGAAGCCGATGCCGCCGACGATCAGACAACTCAATGCGATCTTGAACCACGGGACGCTGGTTTTCTTCTGCACGAATTCGAGCGTTGTCCGGATCGATTCAGGAGATGCGGTGTCTTCACGCAGATGTCTGGCCAACCCCTGCAGATGGCCGGCGCCGACCACGGCCAGCACTTCGCGACCAGCGCCCTGGGTCTGTATTTCGCGCAACCGCGCGGCCATGTAGACGTCGCGTTCGGAGATAATGGTTTCAAACAGGGCGGGGCTATCGGCGGCGAATTCGCTGAAGCTCGCTTCCAGCATATCGCCTTCTTTCAGGCCTTCGATCTGCTCGTCCGACACTTGCTCATTGCCGAACAGCGAGGCCATCAAGCCGACCGCGACTTTCGCGCGACCCCACCAGCCCAGACGCTGCATGGCGCGCTTGAAGGTCAGACCGACGTCGCGATCGATCATGTGCAGCGACAGCGCGCGCTCACGCGCGTCGAGCACCGCCGCCTTCAGTTCCGCACCGGGCTCGATGCCAAGCTGTTCTGCTAGTCGGCGCTGATAAGCCGCTAGTGCGAGATTCGCAGCGAACACCGCAGTCTTGCCTTCGCGCAATACTTTGACCAGGTCAAGTTTGGCCAGTGCATCGGGATCAGTCAGCGCTTGCGCACGCTGCGCATCCAGCTCGACCGCGACGGTGTCGTAGTCGCCACTGGCGATCGCGGTGCGTACCGCATCCACGCTGGCCTTGGAGACATGGGCGGTGCCCAGCAGCGTGTAGCGCACGCCATCGCGCTCGACGATGGCATGGGGCTGGTCCAACAAGGCTGCAGACGCGGAGGAAACTGAATGATCTTCGGAAATGTCGGTCATCGTGACGGGGCAGTGGGAGCGAGCCCGCCGGATATGGCCCCTGCAATACTGCCGGGCGCGGACGACGGAAGGCGGAAGCATAGTGCGTTCACGTCGGGCTGTCTCTCCCGCCCAGGCCGGATGCTCGGAACCGGAGGCATCGCAGCGCGCCCTGCTTGCTCACATATGACCTTCGAACGGTGCGGCGCGGATCAAGCGATTGAACCCCAACCCGGCGAGGAATGCCGCGCGCGATTGCGGTCGAATGCGGCTCTGTTTTTTCATCGAGTCGACGATATGCCGCTTGAAATCCAGCCTCGGATGCGTTTCCAGAATAAGCACTGTGGTGCAGCGAGGATCGAGAACGACATCATCAGTCACGATAGCGTTTCAGCAGATCGCCGTAGGCATCGATCCGCCGGTCGCGCAGGAACGGCCAGATCCGGCGCACATGTTCGCTGCGCGCCATGTCAAGTTCGGCCATCAGCAGGGTAGGTTCCGAACCGGCTTCGGCGAGGAATTCACCTTGGGGGCCAAGAATATGGCTGTTGCCCCAGAAATCGATGCCGGCGGCATCCAGCGGCGACCGCTCGTGACCGACGCGATTGCAGGACAACACCGGCACCCCGTTGGCGACCGCGTGGCCGCGATGACTGAGGATCCAGGCGCTGCGCTGGCGATCTTTTTCCGCCTGCGCATCGGAGGGATCCCAGCCGATCGCGGTTGGGTAAAGCAGCAGTTCGGCGCCGGCCAGCGCCCTCAGCCGCGCGGCTTCCGGGTACCACTGGTCCCAGCACACCAGCACGCCCAGGCGGCCGACCGAGGTGTCGATCGGCGTGAAGCCCAGATCGCCGGGGGTGAAATAGAATTTTTCGTAGAACCCCGGATCGTCCGGAATATGCATCTTGCGGTACTTGCCGGCAGTGCTGCCGTCCGAGTCGAACACCACGGCGGTGTTGTGATACAGACCAGCCGCACGCCGCTCGAACAGCGAGCTCACCAGCACCACGCCGTGCTGTTCCGCAAGCTTGCCCAAGCGCTCGGTGCTTGGGCCGGGGATCGGTTCGGCCAGATCGAATTCGTCGACCGATTCGTGCTGGCAGAAATAGGCGCCGTTATGCAGTTCCTGCAGCAGCACGAGTTTTGCGCCGCTTTTTGCGGCTTCGCCAACGCGCGCTTCGATGACCGAGAGATTGGCCTCGGCATTGCCCTGGTTCTTTTCCTGGATCAACGCGACCGGAAGGGTGGTGCGCTTGTTCATACGATCAGCCCTTCAGGCAGTTGCATGGTGATGCAGTGCAGGCTGCCGTTCTGCCAGATCAATGGGCGGCAGGGCACCGGCACAATCGCGCGGCCTGGAAAGGCCTCGGACATCACTTCCTGCGCGCGCGCATCGGCGACGTCGCCATAAGTCGGGGTCAATACGGCGCCGTTGACGATCAGGAAATTGGCGTAGCTTGCGGCGAGGCGGCGTCCATCGTCGAAGACAGGTTTTGGCCAAGGCAGTGCAAACAGACGATAAGGCGCCCCGATGCGGGTGCGCAGTCCGGCCAGCTCGGCTGCCATTGCCTGCAGTTCGGGATAGTGCGTATCGGTCACGTCGTCGCAGGCCTGATAGACGATGGCATCCTCGGCGGCGAAGCGGGCGAGGGTATCGATGTGGGCGTCGGTATCGTCGCCTTCCAGATAACCATGTTCCAGCCACAGCACGCGGCTCTGGGCAAGCCAGCCGGACAGCTTTGCCGTGAGCTGTTCGCGCGACGCATCGGGGTGACGTTCGTGCAGACAGCGCCAGGTCGTGAGCAGGGTGCCGGCGCCATCGGTTTCGATCCCACCGCCTTCCAGCGCGAAATCGATTTCGTGGCGCTGCGCGTTGCGAAACAGCGTCTGTTCGACCAGCGCTTCGATCATGCGGTCGTCGCGATTGGCTTCGAACTTTCCACCCCATCCCGTAAATCGGAAGTCGAGCAGACGGAATGATTCGTCCATGTTCGAGCGCAGCGTGACCGGGCCCGAGTCGCGCAGCCAGGTATCGTCATATTCGATGTTGATGAAACGGACGCGATTCATCTCGACTCGCGCCGAGCGCAGCCGCGCCTCGGCATAGGTCTGCAAATCATCGTCGGCGATGCAGATCACCGCTGTCTGGAATGCCGTAATCGCTGCGACAAGCGCGATATAGGTTTCCTCGACTTCGACCAGGCGCGGGCCCCAGTCGGTGTCGGCATGCGGCCATGCGATCAGGACCGCGGACTGGGCTTCCCACTCCGCCGGAAAACGGAAAATATCGGACATCGCTTACTTGATCGGAGGCTTCGGGCCGACTTCGTTGGCATCGGCGCGGATGGCGACTGCATCGATGACCCGGTCTTTCTCGAAGTAGACGACGAAGTTCGGGTAGGTCCAGCGATTGATCGTCGGCCATTTGCGGCTTTGCCCGCCGCGCGGATCCAGGCGCTGTGCAGGGGCTCCGAATGTGCGCTCCACCTGGGTCATGCGCATGCCGCGTGCGGGAAGCTTCGTGCCGGCCTCTTCATTGACGCGTTCGATCAACAAGGTCTCGGCGAAAGCATGCGGGGCAGCCGCAAGCAGTGCGGCGGCGAGAATGGCGGCAGAAAGCTGGCGCATGGGGGAATCTCCTCAAGCGAAATGCAGGTGGCGTGCGAAGGGCGGGCGCCCCAGCGCTCAGGCGATTGTAAGCGCATCGCGGCAATACGCGCGATCACCCAAGCCCGGACGCCCGGATACGACAAAGGCCGCGCGAGGCGGCCTTTGTAGGGAGCTTGAAGCCGGATATCGTCGACAACGGAGGCCAGCTTGAATGACTGGATCAGCGCTGACGCGCCTTGAAGCGTGGATTCGACTTGCAGATCACGAAGACCTTGCCACGACGGCGGACGACTTTGCAGTCGCGGTGACGGGCCTTCGCCGACTTCAGGGAGGACAAGACCTTCATGGGGAACCTCAGCGATAACGCGGTTTGAGTGAAAGGAATAATGCGGACGGTAACTCAGCCGCGCATTCTGCCGGCATTTCGCAGGCGATTCAAGTGGTTGCATGACCTCATGCTGTACTCGCGGGCCTGAGACGCCCGCTACAATGACGGCTCGCACCTCTTCCGCCGAGTTGAGCATGTCCAATCCTGCCGTCCCGATCACCCGCGCCGATGTCCTGACCATTGATGGCCCGTCCGGTTCCGGCAAAGGCACCATCAGCCGGCTGATCGCGTCGCGGTTAGGCTGGCACTATCTGGATTCCGGAGCGCTCTACCGCGGTGTGGGTGTCGCCGCGAGCTGGGCCGGCTTGGATCTGGCAGACCCGGCTGCCCTTGTCCGCTGTGCTTTTGATGCCCAGATCGGTTTTGTGGATGCCGACGACGGCGAGCTGCGGGTGATCGTGAACGGTGTGGATGCCACCGACGAACTGCGCACCGAAACTGCCGGCGCCGCGGCCTCGGCAATTGCAGCCGTGCCTGAAGTCCGGGCTGCGCTCCGCGACCGCCAGCGCGCGTTTCGCCAACTCCCTGGGCTGGTCGCAGATGGCCGTGATATGGGCACGGTGATCTTCCCGGACGCGGCATACAAGGTGTTTTTGACTGCAAGCCCCGATGAACGGGCCGAAAGAAGGTATAAGCAGTTGAAAGACAAGGGAGTTTCCGTTATCTTCGACGACCTGTTGCGGGAAATTCTCGCCCGCGACGCCCGCGATGCCAATCGCGCGGTGGCGCCCTTGCGGCCGGCCGACGACGCCGTCTGCATCGACACCACCGGTCTAGGCATCGATACGGTTGTCGAACGCGTGTTGGCACTTGTGCCGAACGCGCGGTAGTCGTTTCGCGCACAGGCTGCTTCAAGCACTATCTACACAGTAAACCGCTTCACGCAATACAACTCAGGTCCGACGCATCGG
Source organism: Lysobacterales bacterium (assembly GCA_031418555.1). Taxonomy (GTDB): domain Bacteria; phylum Pseudomonadota; class Gammaproteobacteria; order Xanthomonadales; family Xanthomonadaceae; genus Lysobacter_I. Next base: position 6,176 of record JANOXT010000001.1, read on the forward strand.
TGCGCACGCATCGGGCGGCGGTTTTTTCATTTCTTCACTCCTACGGCCACAGGCAATCCCGCCCAGGCCCCTACGGGTGGACCGGCTCAGCGTCAGTCTCGGCGGATTCGTCCAACGGCATGCGCTCCGGTCTATGTCATCTACAGAGCAATCAATTCATGACCGAATCATTCGCAGAACTGTTCGAAGCGAGCGCGGCAGCCAATCTGTCCAAGCTCAAGCCCGGCTCCATCGTGGTCGGCACCGTCGTCGATGTACGTACCGACGTGGTGGTTATCAACGCTGGCCTCAAGTCGGAGGGCATTGTCCCGATCGAACAGTTCCGTAACGACGCCGGCGAAATCGACGTCGCAGTCGGCGACATCGTCAAGGTGGCGCTGGACTCCCTCGAAAACGGCTTCGGCGAAACCGTACTCTCCCGCGATAAAGCCAAGCGCGCGATGGTGTGGGACGAGCTGGAAGAAGCGCTCGAAAAGAACGAAACCATCACCGGCCGCATCAGCGGCAAGGTCAAGGGCGGCTTTACCGTCGACATCAAGGACGTCCGCGCATTCCTGCCCGGCTCGTTGGTCGATGTGCGCCCGGTCCGCGACCCGGTGTACCTGGAAGGCAAAGAGCTCGAATTCAAGCTCATCAAGCTCGACCGCAAGCGCAACAACGTGGTCGTCTCCCGCCGTGCGGTGGTCGAGAGCGAGCATTCGGAAGAGCGCGAGCAGCTGCTCGAGAAGCTGGTCGAGGGCGCCAAGCTCAAGGGCGTGGTCAAGAACCTCACCGACTACGGCGCGTTCGTGGACCTCGGCGGTATCGATGGCCTGTTGCACATCACCGATATGGCGTGGAAGCGTGTGCGCCATCCGTCCGAAGTGGTCGAAGTGGGTCAGGAACTCGACGTTCGCGTGCTCAAGTACGACCGCGAGCGCAACCGCGTCAGCCTCGGTCTAAAGCAACTGGGCGAGGATCCGTGGGATAACATCTCGCGTCGCTATCCGTCGAACATGCGCATGTTCGGCAAGGTCTCCAACGTCACCGATTACGGCGCGTTCGTCGAGATCGAGCCGGGCGTCGAAGGCTTGGTCCACGTCTCCGAAATGGATTGGACCAACAAGAACGTCAACCCGTCCAAGGTCGTGCAGGTCGGCGATGAAGTCGAAGTCATGATCCTCGATGTGGATGAAGAGCGTCGCCGCATTTCGCTGGGCATGAAGCAGTGTTCGTCGAATCCGTGGGAAACCTTCGCGGCGATCTTCAAGAAGAACGACAAGGTGTCCGGCCAGATCAAATCGATCACCGACTTCGGCATCTTCATCGGTCTGGACGGCGGCATCGATGGTCTGATCCATCTCTCCGATCTCAGCTGGAACACCACCGGCGAAGATGTGGTCCGAAACTTCAAGAAGGGCGACAACCTCGAAGCCGTCGTGCTGGCGGTCGATCCGGAACGCGAGCGCATCAGCCTCGGCGTGAAGCAGCTTGAGCAGGATCCGTTCGGCCAGTTCATGGGCACCACGCCGAAGGGCTCCAAGGTCACCGGCACCGTGAAGGAAGTTGACGCAAAGGGTGCGATGATCGATCTGGGCGACGGTATCGAAGGTTACGTCAGCGCACGCGATATCAGCTACGACCGCATCGACGACGCCAGCCAGCATCTCAAGGTCGGCGACACGATCGAAGCCAAGTTGATCGGTATGGACCGCAAGGGCCGCACCCTGCAGCTGTCGATCAAGGCGAAAGACGAGGCCGAGACCCAGGAAGCCATGGCTGAATACAGCAAGGTCTCCTCCGATGCCGCCAGCGGCACCACCAAGCTCGGTGCTCTGCTGCGCGAGCAGTTGGACAGCCGGTCCGAGTAATACGCACCACGGTCTGCGGCGATCCGGTTGGAACCGGATCGCCGTAACGACTGTCGGTTGCAGCGCCTTGTAAGGATTGCGAACGCTCATGACCAAATCCGAATTGATCGAGATCCTGTCCCAGCGGCAGGGTCATCTGAAGGCCGACGACGTCGATCTTGCGGTCAAGTCGCTGCTGGAGATGATGGGCGGCTCGCTGGCCCAGGGTGAGCGGATCGAAATTCGCGGCTTCGGCAGCTTTTCCCTGCACTACCGCCCACCCCGCACCGGACGCAACCCGAAGACGGGTGACGCTGTGGCCTTGCCCGGCAAACACGTGCCGCACTTCAAGCCCGGCAAAGAACTGCGCGACCGGGTCAGCAGCGTCATTCCGCTGCCATCCGAAGACTGATTCCAGCCAGCCTGGGAGAGCGCATTGAGGCTTCTGCCGTGCGCTCTCCAACTGCGCCGATTCGTGTTCCATCGATTATTTTCCGGCCGTGCGGTGTCGATCCATCGTCATCGCTGACCGTGCGGCATACACTGCCGGCATCGACTGCGGTTTCCGCCCATCACTGCGAGCCCCGATCCCCATGCGTCCACTGCGCGCACTCGTCGCTGTCATGTTCCTGATTGTCGGGATCGTGCTTGGCGCGCTCAATCCGACGTCGGTGGCGGTCGATCTTGGCTTGTTTCACATCCGCGCTGGACTGGGAGTCATTCTGCTCTGCACACTGTTAGCGGGTGTATTGGTCGGTGGTCTGGCGATGACCGCATCGGTGGTGCTGCCGCTGCGCCGCGAGTTGCGGCATAGACGAAAGAGCGCCCCGGAACGTTCCCACGCGGATGTGGCGCTTCCCGTGTCCTCAGCACCGGAGTCTTGACATGGCCTTTGTCTCCGAATGGTTCTGGTATTTCCTGCTGATTCCACTGGCAGCGGTGATCGGATGGGTGATCGGCCGACGCGGTGGTGAACGCCACAGCGATCATCAGGTCAGCCGGCTTTCCACCACTTATTTTCGTGGCTTGAATTATCTGCTCAACGAGCAGCCGGACAAGGCGATCGAGCTGTTCCTTCACGTTGCCGAACTGGACAAGGACACGTTCGAGACCCAAGTCGCGCTAGGCCATCTGTTTCGCCGCCGCGGGGAAGTGGACCGCGCCATCCGCCTGCACCAGGGCCTGGTGCAGCGGGCTGATCTCAACGATCAGCAAAAAGTGCAGGCGTTGCTTGCGCTGGGCGAAGATTACATGCGCTCCGGGCTGCTTGATCGCGCCGAAACCGTGTTCAGCGATCTGGCCAAGCTCGACGATCGCGCGCCCCAGGCCCTGCGCCATCTGATCGATATCTATCAGGCCGAACGGGACTGGCAGCAGGCGATCGACAAGGCGTCGCGTTACGAAGCGGTGACCGGTGAGCCGATGGGCAAGCTCATCGCACAGTTCGAGTGCGAACTGGCCGATCGTCATCGCGCGGCCGGCGACAGCGATCAGGCCAGAGCGGCGATCGCCCGTGCCTATGCTGCCGATTCCAATACCGTCCGCGCCGGTATGCTGGAGGGCAGGATCGAATACGACGCGGCGCGGTATCCGGCGGCGATCCGGGCTTACGAGCGCGCCGCGCGCCACGACCCCGACTATCTGCCCGATATTCTGCCTTCGCTGTCGATCTGCTACGAACACGTTGGCGATCCCAGCGGTGCTCGAAATTTCCTGACCGAAATGTGCGAGTACTATCGCGGTATCGCACCGGTGCTGGCACTGACCCGGCTGGTCGAAACGGGAGAGGGCGTTCACGCTGCCCGGGATTATCTTGCTCTGCAGCTGAAAGAGCGCCCTTCGGTGCGTGGCGAAGCCGCGCTGATCGACCTGAGCCTTGCCGACAATACTGACCCTGTCGCGACCCTGCACGACCTCAAGCATGTCACCGAACAGTTGCTGGTCCGCAACCCCAGCTATCGGTGCAAGAGCTGCGGTTTTGGGGCGCGGAGTCACCATTGGCAATGCCCGAGCTGTAAAGCCTGGGGGACGGTCAAACCGCTGCTCAACTACGCCGTGGTCTGAATGAGTCCGCTCTTGGGCTCGATCGTATGGTGCGCGCTGTTCGCAGCCCTCGGTGCCGTGGGCACTTGGATGGCGCGGGGGTATGCCCTGCAGCGCCAGCTGCTGGACCAGCCCGGCGATCGCCGCAGCCATCGCATCGCGACCCCGCGTGGCGGCGGCATTGCGATCGCATTGGCCTTTCTGATCGCGCTGATGGCGATGATGCTGCGACAGCCTCGTGAAATCGTCCTGCTGGGGTGCGCCGTTGTCGGCTTGCTGCTGGTAGCGGGTATCGGATGGCTGGACGATCATCGTCCGTTGTCGCCCTGGTCACGGCTCGCAGTGCACGCGATTGCGGCTGGCTGGCTTGGGGCCGGCTTCTACCTGTCCGGAGCACACGGTGCTGTCGCTCCAATCGCATTCCTGGCAGCTCTGGTGCTGGTGAATGTCTGGAATTTCATGGACGGCATCGATGGGTTGGCCACCACGCAGGCAGCACTGGTCGCGGCGGCGTTCGCATTCGTCACCGGCAGTTCGCTTGCGATTCATCTTGGGTTGGCGCTGATCGCGTCAACCTTGGGTTTCTTGCCGTTCAATTTTCCCCGGGCCAGGATCTTCCTCGGGGATGTGGGCAGCGGAATGCTGGGTTTCGCGCTGGCCCTGATGCTGGGATTGTTTTTGGATGCCAAGCCGGTTGCGGCTTGGCCGCTGGCCATCCTGCCATTGAGCGCGTTCCTGCTCGATGCCGGCCTCACCTTGTTCACGCGGATCTTGCGCGGTGAACGCTGGTGGACGCCGCACGTCGAGCACACTTATCAGCGCTGGGCTCGACGCGCCGGTCGGCATATGCCGATCACTGCGGCATATGCCATTTGGACATCATTGACGTGTATAGGCATGGTGCTATTCAGTGTGAAAGACCATAGAGAGATGGCGATGGCGGTTGCGGCATGTCTTGCAACGGGGTGCGGATGTTGGTACTGGTTGCGTCGCGACCCTGATGCGTATGGCGTGGATAAGGAGACGGGTGCATGAGCAATATGAAAGATCGTCTGGCCGGCGCATGGCCGCGGACCGCGATCGTTCTGCATGATCTGTGCATGGTCGCATTGTGCTGGACCGGCCTGGTGCAGTTCCGTTACGCGATGCTCGATGTCGCCGCGTTACCTCCGGTCTGGTCGACCGAAGTATTGCTTGTCCTGGTGGCACAGGGTCTGGTGTTCTGGCAAGTCGGTTTGTATCGCGGCGTGTGGCGCTTCGCCAGCGTTCCCGATCTTGTGAATATTCTGAAGGCCAGCATGTTCGGGCTGCTGGCCATCCTGCTGGTGCTCTTCATCTACAACCGGATGGGACAGGCACCGCGCTCGGTGCTGGTGATGTACCCCTTCGTATTGACCTTGATGCTTGGGGCGCCACGATTGCTGTACCGCTCCTGGAAGGATCACGGACGGATCAACAGCGACAAGGCCGCCATTCGGGTGCTGATCCTCGGCGCGGGGCAGGCGGGAGAAGCTCTGGTCCGCGATCTGCGTCGCACCGGCGCCTATCAGCCGGTGGGCTTTCTCGACGATGCCGGCAAACTGCGCGGCAGCCATCTGCACGGCGTGCCGGTGCTTGGCCGGGTCGACGATGTGATCCGGATCGCTCCGGAAACCGCGGCAAAGCTGCTGGTGATCGCGATGCCTTCGGTCGATGCGGAGCGCATGCGTCGGGTCATCGAAGCCTGCGAACGCACCGGGCTGCCGTTCCGCATGGTGCCTCGCCTCAACGACATTCTTGAAGGCCGCTCGATGCCCGGCGAACTGAAGGAAGTGGCGATCGAAGATCTGCTCGGCCGCGAGCCGGTCATACCCGACTGGAAAGCGATGCGCGATTGGCTCGGTGGGCGCAGCGTATTGGTGACCGGTGCCGGTGGTTCGATCGGTTCGGAACTCTGCCGCCAGTGCGCGCGTCACGGCGCCAGCAAGATCGCGCTGGTCGAGATCGATGAGCTGGCGTTGACTACCACCCAGATGCGCTTGCGGCGCGATTTTCCGGGGATCGAACTCGCCCAAGTGCTGGGCGACTGCGGCGACCCGGCAGTGATGCGTCATGCGCTGGCGTTGGTGAAGCCCGATGCGGTCTTTCATGCCGCCGCCTACAAGCAGGTGCCGCTGCTGGAAGCCCAGCTGCGCGAAGCGGTGCGCAACAACGTGCTGGCCACCGAAACCGTTGCCCGCGAAAGTGCGGCTGCCGGCGTCGGTACGTTCGTCTTGATCTCCACCGACAAGGCGGTCGATCCGGTCAACGTGCTCGGCGCGACCAAGCGTCTTGCCGAGATGCTGTGTCAGTCGCTGGCCGATCCCCGTTCGACGCGATTCGTCACCGTGCGATTCGGCAACGTCCTCGATTCGGCAGGCAGCGTCGTACCGCTGTTCCGCGAGCAGATCCGCAGCGGCGGGCCGGTGACGGTGACGGATTCGGAGGTCACGCGGTTTTTCATGACTATTCCCGAAGCCTGCCAATTGATCCTGCAGGCTTCTGCCATCGGTTCTCAGCAGGCGATCTACACGCTCGACATGGGCGAACCGGTGTCGATCCGGCTGCTGGCCGAACAGATGATACGCTTGGCCGGCAAGCAGCCAGGGCGCGATATCGCCATCGTCTACACCGGTTTGCGTCCAGGCGAAAAACTGCACGAAACCCTGTTCCATGCGGACGAGCGCTATCGCCCGACGTCGCATCCGAAGATACTTCAGGCGGCGCCGCGTCAAGTTTCTGTCGACGCGCTTGCCAATGCCCTGACCCGCATGCGTGATGCCAGCATCCGCTACGATCTGGACGCGCTGGCGCTCATGCTGCGCGAGGCAGTGCCTGAGTTCATGCCGATGTCGACCGGCAGCGATTCCCATGCGCATGCGGCGACGGTGGTAGCATTTCCGGCCCGCAACGCGCGTAGAACCTGATGCTTCCGAATTCATCCGCTCCTCGCATCCGCAAGGCGGTCTTCCCGGTCGCCGGATTGGGCACGCGCTTCCTGCCGGCGACCAAAACCGTGCCCAAGGAGATGCTGCCGATCGTCGACAAACCGCTGATCCAATACGCGGTGGATGAGGCGATCGAGGCGGGATGCGACACGTTGATCTTCGTGACCAATCGCTACAAGCATGCGGTTGCCGATTATTTCGACAAGGCGTACGAGCTCGAACAGAAGCTCGAAAAATCAGGCAAGCATGAGCAGCTCGATCTGGTCCGCAACATACTGCCGCCGCATGTGCGTGCGGTATTCGTGACCCAGACCGAAGCGCTTGGACTGGGTCATGCGGTGCTCTGCGCCAAGGCGATCGTCGGCGATGAGCCCTTCGCGGTGCTGCTGCCGGATGACCTGATCTGGAACCGTGGCGATGGCGCGTTGAAGCAGATGGCGGATTCCGCCCAAACCACCGGCGCCAGCGTGATCGCGGTCCAGGATGTGCCTCACGAACAGACCGGCAGCTATGGCATCGTCGCCACCGATGCATTTTCAGGTCGATCGGCGCGCATTCGCGCCATCGTCGAAAAACCCAAACCCGAAGTGGCGCCCAGCAATCTCGCTGTGGTGGGCCGGTATGTGCTCGACGGACGGATCTTCGATCTGCTTGAGCGCACGACTCCGGGTGCGGGTGGCGAGATCCAGCTGACCGATGCCATCGCAACTCTGCTCGTTGAAAAACCGGTCCATGCCTATCGTTTCCAAGGCACCCGGTTCGACTGCGGTACTCACCTCGGTCTGATCGAAGCGACTATCCGCTACGCGCTCGATCATGAAAAGCTGAGCGATGCTGCGCGCGAGATGATGAAAAATGCGCTCAGCGAACTGGGCGTCGTCGATCTGGAGTGACGCGCGGCGACTGTACTTGATGTGCACGCGGGCCAGCTGATGCGATGACTGGCTAGGCTGGCAATGACTGCGCGTTGAATGCGGAACTCTGGCCAGTAAAGCCTTTGCAGCACTTCGCAGGAGATGATCATCCTTTCCCGATCTCATCTGCGGGCTTGCAACCGGTCAAATCGTACTTGAAGGCGGTCTGTGGGCTATGCTCGATAGATGGCCGCATATTCCGTCGGCCCATGGAGGTATTGGGGCCGGGACGCCAACGATTTCATTATTTCGCCGCGACACCGGGGGGCGGCTGCGAATGATCGAAACCATGGCGTACGACGCAAGCGCACTGCACCGTTCGGGTGGATGGTGGCGGTGGTCTCTGGCAACGCTGTTGATCGTTGCGCTGTGGATGGCGACCTACTATGCAGCGCGCATGCTCGAATACGAATCGTTCGCGAGTCTCTGGTTTCCGCCGACCGCTGTGAGTTTCGCGGCATTCGCTGTGTTCCGGTGGCGCGCCTGGCCGGCATTGATCGTCGCCAATATGCTCGGCGCTATCGCCACATTTCATCGGGAAGGACTTTCAACGATCACGGCCAGCCTGATGCTCGACGGGCTGTTGTTCGCGCTGGTGCATTGCATCGGGTATTGGATGGTGGCCGAGGCGGTGCTGCGCTCCATTCCGCGTACGACCG
>JANOXT010000002.1:0-6799 GCA_031418555.1 Lysobacterales bacterium
GCCCCGGCACCGAGCAGACGCCCGGCCCCGGCGGCACCGAGCACAGCGTCCCCGGCTCGGTCTTCAACAACCCCGGATCCGTGTTCAGCGGCACCGAAATCAGCGGCCCCGGCACCGAGCAGACTCCGGGCCCCGGCGGCACCGAACACAGCGTCCCCGGCATGCAGAACGGAAGCTGGCAGCTGGCGGCGCATCTGCAGGTGTCGTTCGCAGCGCTGGTGCAGTATTCCAATCTGCTGCGCGCCCGCGGGGCACTGCATCGGTCGGGGATGGAAGGGCGCTGACGGCGCGCGGTGGATCAGGACAGGAGTAGACCGTGAGCGATGCTGTCGCCTCATCGATCCCTACGCAGACGGCGCACGATGCGGTGGCCGCGCAGGCGCTTGCGGAAGCCGTCGACGCCGACCGGCGGCGGCAGGCGCTTGTCGACCTGCAGCACGGCCGCGTGCAGGACGGGCTGGCCGCGATCCGGGCGGAACTGCGCGGCAGCCAGGACGGCGTGCGCTGGCTGGGCGCGGAAATCGCAAGCGCGATGACCGCGCGGGATCTGAGCGTGGCCGGAACGCTGGCCGGTGAGCTCGCCGCGTTCCAGCGGGGCGGCGACCCGGTCACGACATCGGCGCTCAGATTGACGCTGCCGAAGCTGCGCCACGACATCGCCCAGTATCGCTATCTGCGCGAAGAGGGCGTCCTCGGAACTGAGTTCGACGCGATCATCGCCGCGCATGAAGCCGTGAACGAACGCTACCGCGCATCGAGCGACAACGCGCGCGCGCCGCTGTCGGCCGAAGATGTGTCGGCGATCGGCGGGAGCTACGGCCGACTGGTGCATCTGGAGAACGCGCCGCGGCTGGAGGGCGGCGCGCTGTCGCCGCACTGGAGTCGAAGCGCTGCGCAGCGCGCGTATCTCGACCATCGTCCCGGCGTGGTGATCATCGACGACTTTCTCTGCGAAGAAGCGCTGGCGCGGTTGGAACGCTTCTGCCTGCGCTCGACCTGCTGGTTCGGCAACCGGTATGCCGACGGCCGGCTGGGTGCGTTCTTCTTCTCGGGCTTCAACGCTCCGCTGCTGCTGCAGATCGCGGAGGACATCCGCGATGCGCTGCCGGAGCTGATCCGCGACCGCCATCCGCTGCGGCAGATGTGGGCGTTCAAGAACACCGGCGAACTGGCTGCGGACTCGACCATCCATGCCGATTTCGCGGCCGTGAACGTGAATTTCTGGATCACGCCGGACGACGCGAATCTGGACCCCGACAGCGGCGGCATGGTGATTTACGACCTGGACGCGCCGGCCTCCTGGGATTTCGCCACCTACAACGAACGGATCGACATCATCCGCGACTATCTGGCATCGCGACAACCGCGGGTCATCCGGGTGCCGTATCGCCGCAACCGGGCCATCATCTTCAATTCGGATCTGTTTCACGCCACCGAAGCGGTGCGCTTCCGGCCGGAGTATTGCAGCCATCGCATCAACGTGACCATGCTGTACGGCGACCGCAACGACGATGCGCTGCAACCGCCGTCCGATGACGCAGCTGCCACCACCAGCGCCGTCTGGCGCTCCGCCGCGTTCTCGCGCGGAAGGCGTTGAGATGAACGCGGACACCCACGCTGCGATGCGGATGCCCAAGCCCGCTTTCGACCCGGCCGCCGACAGCTATTCCTATCAGGGCCAGGACCGTTTCGTGGTCGAGGTTCTCGGCGGCCTGCGGGGCGGTTTTTTCCTCGACTCGGGCGCTTCCAACGGCGTGCGCGGCAACAATTCGCTGCTGCTCGAAACCCGCTACGGCTGGGACGGCATCTGCATCGAACCCAACGCTGCGATGTACGCCGATCTGGCCATCCACCGACATTGCCGGACGTATCAATGCTGCCTGTACGATCGCGATGGCGAAGCCGAATTTCTGGAAGGCGCGGGCGTGTTCGGCGGCCTGCTGGAAACCTACAGCGCACAGCATCTCGCCTTTGCGCGGACGATGATCGCCGAAGGCGATCCGGAGCTGCGCAACCCCAGTCATCGGCGTTTGCAGGCGGATGCGGCGCTGACCGCATTCAAGCCTGTGCGCACGCTGCTTTCGCTGCTGCGCGAAAGCAATGCCCCGCGCGTCATCGATTACTGGAGCCTGGATACCGAGGGGTCGGAACTGGCGATCCTGCGCAGTTTTCCCTTCGACGAATACCGGTTCCGGGTGCTGACCGTGGAACACAACCACGAGCCGGTGCGCGAAGCGATCCATGCGTTTCTCGCATCGCACGGCTACGTGCGCGTTCGCGAACTGGGCATCGACGACGGTTACGTGCATGGCGAAGACGGCGGCGACCGCGCCTGGCGCAGCGCCGCCTGGCGTTCGCGGCATCAGGGAGCGAAACGATGACAACGCTTCAGGAATCGGCATCTGGATTCGGATTGGGATCCAGCTGCATCGACGAACGGATCGATACTCACGCGCGAAACGATCCGGGCACCCGCGCAGACCGCAACATGCCGCGGGTCGCGCTGCATGAACCCGGCCTGCTGGTGCTGGACAACGTGCTGCCGCCGGAGGTGTTCCGGGCCCTGTTCCGGGAAGTCGCCAACGCCCAATTCCGCAGCGTACACGCCGACCGCCGCGAACCCGTCTGGCGTTTGTGGGACGGCCAGCCGCTGCGCGGCGGGTCGGTGCATTACGACCCCGGTGCGATCTTCAGCGGACAGGGGCCGCGCTATCCCACGGCAACCGTCGTCGACCTGCTCATCGACAGCGTGCGCGAAGTCGTTGCGGCCCATCCCGACACGGTCGGCCGCGAACGCATGGACTGGATCGCGCTGTATCTCGCGGCCTGGCTGTATCCAGTGGGCAGCGCGCTGTCGCTGCATCGCGACGGCGACAAATACAGCGGCGCTTTCACGTTCTTCGTTCACCCGCGATGGTGCGCCCACTGGGGCGGCGAGCTGTTGGTGCTGCCGCCATCGTCGCAGCCGTGCGGCGACAGCGAGGACCAGATCGCCGATGATGGCGACGGCATCGACGATCCGGGCCTCGCCGTCTGCATCATCCCGAAACCCAACCGGCTGGTGCTGCTGGGCCCGGACCGACCGCACCGCATTGCCCGCGTCGACGCGAACGCGGGCACGCACGCGCGCGCCAGCATCGCGGGGTTTTTCCTGCGCCCGCCGCGCTGAGCGCGAGGATCGAAGATGGCGGTGAGCGCAGCGAACCTCATCGGTGCACATTGGCTGCCTGCTATCGACGGGCAAGCGCCCGGCCTACGACAAACGGATGCGCCGCAGGCGCAGGGCGGGCTCAAGCCCGACTGACGAATGGCTTGCGTTCCGCCGTGCCGTTGCGGCTTACGACATCACCCGGGGAATTTCGGAAACTTTTCTTTCGGGTGCCTGGCTTTCCATTCCCTGTGCGCCACCGTGCCTTCCCAGGCGGTGAAAGAACGCGGGGGCCGGCCGCGACCCGACCACGTTTCCCCGTTGTGCGGCAGCCAGTACTTGGGCGGCAGCTCGGCTTTCGGAGCCGCTGCCCGCTTGGGGGCCTTGGTGCCGGTCGCAACCTGCGCAGCGATCTGCGCTTTCTGCGCGCTGTCGAAATGCTGACCGAACACGTGCAGCACGCTCATCACCTGAGTGAACGCATCGGCTGCCTGCTCCTTGCGCAAGGTTTCTTCCTGCTGTTCCAGCACACGGATTTCATCGGCCAACTTCGCTTTGGCCGATGCGATTGAATCAAGGGTAGGCTTCATCGTTTAGAACCTTGTTTAAAGTAATGAAATTATATGCGGGCGCTTTTAAAGCCCGCACAGCAGAAGGTATCGCGAATGACATTGGCCGCTATTTGAAATAGCGGCTGGCCTGATCCGGGCCTGATTTAACATTTTCTATTGAGCCATTATGGCTTCAGTCTGGGTGATTGATCCAGCGATCTTCTAAAAAAAGTCGAACCTGCATACGCCACCCCACCCCGGATATGCATCCGCAAGGCCGCCAGATATCGGTATTCCGGATCGCTTTCGGACATCGTGGAGCCGATTGACGCTTAATCGAGCTGCGGCATCAGGGCGCGGATGATGCATTGTTCGACTTCCGGCATCTCGCTTCAGTCAAGCGGTTGGCTGTCTTCTGGAAAATCTACTCTGGTCACTGTTTTTTCTGTTGCTTTATTTGATTCGGCTCGAATATCTTTGAATTCGATGCCTCTGCTCTCGTAGAAGAGAGCTTCAGCCCCGAGCAGATTATTCACAGGTTTATTGCAAGGAGATCGGGCCTGAAGGCCCACCTGCGAACGGATGCGGCGTTCGAACCTCTGTTAGCCGGGTCTCGCCTTGGGCGAGACCCGGGCTACGGAATTGAGTGGTTTGACCCGCAAGCAGCAGCGAGCGATTCAAACTGGGGCCGTCGCGCCAGCCTTCAAACATCTTTCTGGATTCGACCCTGCAGCCGCGCGGGCAGCGATGGCTATCGTTCTTTCCGCCAATTCACCGAGCCGCGATTCTCGACGGTGCTCGATTCGATCTCGATATCGAAACCTTTGCGCAGCAGGTATTTCAAGGTGATCACCTGACCGGTGCCGAGCAGCGATACGCCGTAGCTCACATACAGGCGCGGCGAGAGATATTTGCCGAAGCCGACCACGCTGCCGCCGAGCGCGCGCGATTCGCTGACGCCGGCGTCGTCGAGGCCGATTTTGGCGCCAAGCTGCGATGCCAGCAGATTGCCGGCGGACAGCGCGGCGGTGGCGGCGCTGAGCTGGCGGTTCTCGTCGGCGCTGGCGCTGGACAGCGGGCGGCCCAGGGTGAGGTATGCAAGGGCTTCGGATTCGCTGGTGGCGGGGTCGCTCCACACCGACGCTTCGGGCGCCGATGCACGGCCGCGTACATCAATACCGGCGGTGACGCTGCCGACTTCGCGCTCGGCGCGGATGTCGATCACCGGGTCGGCGAATGCGGTGTTCGACCACACCAGACGGCCGCGGGTGATCTGCAGTTTCTGTCCGTAGGCGCGATAGCGCCCGTCGACATCCAGCGAACCGGTCGCCACGGTTTCGCGCCCGGGGCGCGCGCGCATGCGCACGTTGCCGCCCAGGGTGCCGTCCAGGCCGAAGCCCTGCAGACGCACGTCGTCGCCCATGGTCAGCGCCAGGTCCAGATCAAGCGGCGTGCTGCCGGTGCGCTCGGGATTGGCGGGATCCAGCACCACCACGTCCTGCGAAGCGGACACGCCCGAATCCAGTCCTTCCAGATCGATCTTGGCGCTGGCGATACGCACGGTGCCGGCGACCGCGATTGGCTGCCCGGCGGCGTAGCGCACGGTCACGTTCGGATCGATCACTGCGCGCAGTTCGCGGGTGTCGGAGATCAGTATCTTTTCGCCGGTCAGCGCGAGTTTCAACGGCGTGCTGTCGCTCTGCCAGCCCAGGGTGCCGTCCAGCCTCAGCGTGCCGTCGCCGCTGCGCACGCTGCCGACGATGCGCGCGCTGCCGTCGGCCTGCGCGTCCATGCGCACATCGCCGTCGCGCAGGCTCAAGGCCAGCGCCGGCAGCTCTGCGCGGAAGTTGCTCAGCTGCGCCTGCCCGCCCAGCGCCGGCTGCGCGCGCGTGCCGCCCAGTGCGATGCGTCCGCTCAGGCGCCCGGTAGGATCGACGATATCCGGCGAAAACAGTTCCAGCCACGTCAGCGCTTCGGTATCGATCTCGATCTCGCCGCGCAGCGGCGCATACGCGTCCCAGCCGGTGGCGATGCGCCCAGCGACGCGGCCGTTCGGTGTGAGCGCGCTTTTGATATCGGCCTCGATGCGCTGCGGGTCGAAGCGCGCGTCGATGTCGAGATTCGCGTAACCGAGAATATCGCGCTGGCTGCGTGCATCCAGCGCAAGTCCACCGTCGGCCGAGCGCACGCGCGCGGTGCCTTGCCACGTCTCGCCGCGCGGACGTACCTGCGCATCGATATCGACCACGCCGCGAAGCTTCCACGCGCGGCGGTCGTCGCGCTCCGGCAGATAAGGCTGAAGCAGCGCCAGCGGCAGCGACTTGCCGCGGACATCGGCGCGGGTGGGCCAATCGATATCGGCGCACAGCGAACCGGCGCGATCCTGCGTGGCGAAACAGCTCGATGCGATCTGCAGGCGCATGCCGCGCGGCAACGGCGTGACGCTGAAGCGTGCCGGCGCCTGCAGCGCCCACGCCGGACCGGTGGTGGGCGCGAGCCGCAGCGCGTTCAACGCACCCGACCACTGCGTGCCGCGCTTGGCCAGATCGCCGGCAAGCGCAATGCGGCCGAAGCCAGTGTCCGCATCGCCGTCGAGGCGCAGCGCTTCGACCGCACCGCGCGCATCCAGATGCAGACGCGTGAACGCGAGGCCCGCGTCGACGTTTTCGCCATCGACGCTGAGCGCTCCGCCCGCGCCCGTGCCCGCGCCCGCGCGCCACGGCAAACGACCGCGCGCGCGCAGCGTGCCTGCTTTCCAGTCGGCCCAGCGCAGGGATTGGCCGGCGAGATCGACATCGATATTCGGCTGGGTCCGCGCACCGGTGAGTTTGAGCGTGCCGCGCAGCACGCCTTCGCCGGTCGGCGATAGATCGTTCAACTGCAGCGGCGAAACCTGTGCGGCGACATCGAGCGTATCGCCAACGCGGCCCTTAGCATCGATGCGGCTGCTGCCCAGACCCAGCGCGATCTCTCCTTCGGCGCCGATAAGATCGCCATCGCGCGCAGGCAGATGGGTCAGCACATTCGCACGGCCGCTGAGCGCACGGCCGCGCAGGCGACCGCCGAGTGCGTTCGCGTCCACGCGCACATCCAGGCCACC
>JANOXT010000003.1:0-20218 GCA_031418555.1 Lysobacterales bacterium
CGAGCAGATCTCTATACCAAAGTTATGTAGACGCTGGAGCGGATATAGTAATGGGTATTGGTGATTCCAGCCTCGAACCTGTTGAGAAATACGCCGACGGACTTATTGTTTACTCTCTCGGTAGATTTATGGGTGTACCAGTGAACTCAAACCCACAATCATCTGCGATTGGTCTTGGCATAGAGATACGACAAGCAAGTACCCAAAACATACAGGACTGGGCTGAGATTGCTAAAACATGCAGTGGGTATGACGATCTATGCGTTGAAGCTGCTCGAAGACCACGCTGCGAAAATGACCGCTGGCGCGAAACTCATCGCCACCGCCGCCACCGACGACAGCATCGCCCACGGCACCTTCTTCGCACCGCGCGCCTGGGAACTGCAGTCGCTGTCGCAGCTCACCCGCGAAAACTTCGGCCCAGCCCTGCACGTGATCCGCTGGAAAGCCGATCAACTCGACCAGGTCATCGACACCATCAACGCCACCGGCTTCGGACTCACCCTCGGCATCCACTCGCGCATCGACGACACCATCGACCGCATCACCGCGCGCGCGAAAGTCGGCAACATCTACGTCAACCGCAACCAGATCGGCGCGGTCGTCGGCGTACAACCCTTCGGCGGACAAAACCTCTCCGGCACCGGCCCCAAAGCCGGCGGCCCGCATTATCTGCCGCGCTTCACCACGGAGAAAACGGTGACGGTGAATACGACCGCGGCGGGGGGGAATGCCTCGTTGTTGACGCTGGGGGATTGAAAAAATCAATCGTTTCCCACTCCGGAGTTGAGACACTATCTGTCTGACAATAGCGTTTGTTCAGCCCTACAACCCAAAGGATCTGAGTTATGCATCATTCTCGTCCCAAATGGTTTGGTCACAATGCCGCAGAGGATAAGCAATATCTCGAAGTCGCCATACGAGAAGGCACACCTCAGGCCGATGTGACCGTAATCATTAATGCACTATCTACAATCAGTAATTTTTTTGGCGCCACGTTGATCATTGACAATGGCGGAAACGGCTCATCTCAGAAGGTTTTCTTGCCTCAAAATTTAGTCGCCAACCCGCATTTTTTGGAAGGCCACTAAAATGCCATTTGACATGGAAGCAATGCGCTTAGCAGGCCAAAAAATATTCCGGCTTATAGGCAGCAATAAGTTTGTAGTAAGGCTTTACGATTTTCTAGCGCACAACGGAAGAAGCTCAAGGGGCGAAACTCTTGACAAAACAACGAAGGCACTTTTGGATCTAGAGCAGGCAAGGAAGTATCGGCTGGAAACCCTCAAATCTCTTCTTGAGCTTATGAGAACATCAGGATTTTCAGAAGAAGACATCAAGAAATACTTGCTAGAAAATGACAAATTATTGGATGTATCTGATGCCCTTGAAACTTTGCTAGCCTATGTAGAGAACGGCTCAATTGCAGTGAGAATAGCCAACCAACCATCTGAAAATGTTGTCATGGTAGGGAAGAATCCTAGACCGTGATTCATCCCGCTACGTAGTTTCCTGGCATAGTCTTTGTCTCTGCGCCAGTCTGTGCGCGCACGTCGCGGCCGGTGACAATCAGTCTCCGCTCCCCGCCTCACGAAGTCCCGATGCCCAACACCGCAGCACCGTCCTCCAACACTCCCACCAGCCTCGCCGCACCGATCCGTTCAGCCGCCAGCATCGCGACCGTCGTCGCCCAGACCATCGCCGATGAAATCGCCGCCAAGCCGGCGCAGGTGCGCGCAGCGGTGGAGCTGCTGGACGGCGGCGCAACGGTGCCGTTCATCGCGCGCTACCGCAAGGAAGTGACCGAGGGCCTGGACGACACGCAGCTGCGCGACCTGGAATCGCGTCTGTCGTATCTGCGCGAGATGGAGGAGCGCCGTGATGCGATCCTCGCGTCCATTGCTGAACAGGGAAAGCTGACCAAGGCGTTGATGGACGACGTGCTAGCCGCCGACAGCAAATCGCGGCTGGAAGATCTGTATCTGCCCTATAAGCAGAAACGCCGCACGCGTGCGCAGATCGCACGTGAAGCCGGGCTGGAGCCGCTGGCCGATGCCCTAGTGGCCGATCCCTCGGTTGCGCCGGAAGAACGCGCCAAGAGTTTCATCGATGCAGACAAGGGCGTGGCCGATGTCGCCGCTGCGCTGGACGGTGCGCGCGCGATCCTGATCGAGCGCTTCGGCGAAGACGCGGCACTGGTCGGCGAACTGCGTACCTGGCTGCAGGCCAAGGGCGTGCTGCGCGCGAAAGTCGTCGCCGGCAAGGAAAACGAAGGCGCGAAATTTCGCGATTACTTCGACCACAGCGAATCGCTGGCGAATATTCCATCGCACCGGATGCTGGCGCTGCTGCGCGGGCGTCGCGAGGACATGCTGTCGGTGGATCTGGAACCGACGATCAATGTCGAACAGGGCAATGCCTACGCCGAAGGTCGCGTCGCTATCGCCGCCGGCATCGCCGCGCAGGGGCGCCCCGCAGACAAGTGGCTGATCGATACGTGCCGATTGGCGTGGCGCGCGCGGTTGCTGACCACGCTGTCGCTCGACCTGATCGGCACCGCGCGCGAAAAGGCCGAAAACGAAGCGATTTCCGTGTTCGGCGACAATCTGAAAGATCTGCTGCTGGCTGCGCCAGCCGGGCCGCGCGCCGTGTTGGGTCTCGATCCCGGGCTGCGCACCGGCGTGAAGGTCGCGGTCGTCGATGCCACCGGCAAGCTGGTCGCCACCGACACCATTTATCCGCACGAGCCGAAACGGCAGTGGGACGCTTCACTCGCGGCGCTGAAGCGGATGTGCGCAGAACACAAGGTCGAACTCATCGCAATCGGCAACGGCACCGCCTCGCGCGAGACCGACAAACTGGCCGGCGAATTGATGGCCAGACATCCCGAACTCAAGCTCGCCAAAGTCGTGGTAAGCGAAGCCGGCGCATCGGTGTATTCGGCATCGGAGCGCGCGGCGCGCGAGTTCCCGAACCTGGATGTGAGCCTGCGCGGCGCGGTGTCGATCGCGCGCCGGCTGCAGGATCCACTGGCGGAACTGGTAAAGATCGAGCCGAAAGCCATCGGCGTAGGCCAGTACCAGCACGACGTGAATCCCTACGCGATGGCGCGCGCGCTGGATGCCCGCGTCGAAGACTGCGTGAACGCGGTCGGCGTCTACGTCAACACGGCATCATCGGCGCTGCTGGCGCGCGTCGCGGGACTCAGCGCCGCAGTGGCCGAAAACATCGTTGTGTATCGCGATGAGCACGGCGCATTCGCATCGCGCCGCGCGCTGCTGAAAGTGCCGCGCCTCGGCGAAAAGACCTACGAACAGTGCGCCGGCTTCCTGCGCATCGCCGACGGCGATCAGCCGCTGGACGCATCCGCCGTGCATCCTGAAGCGTATCCGGTGGTCGAACGCATCGTGAAGGCCTGCGGTCGCCCGATCGGCCAGCTGATCGGCGATACCGCTACCCTGCGCGGGCTCAAGCTCGAGCAGTTCATCGACGACCGCTTCGGCCTGCCCACGGTGCGCGACATCGTCGGCGAACTTGAAAAACCCGGACGCGATCCGCGGCCTGCGTTCAAGGCCGCACGCTTCGCCGATGGCATCGAAAAAATCAGCGATCTGCAGCCCGGCATGGTCTTGGAAGGCGTGGTCACCAACGTGGCCGCATTCGGTGCCTTCATCGATATCGGCGTGCATCAGGACGGTCTGGTCCACATCTCTGCGCTCTCCGACAAATTCGTCAAAGACCCACGCAGCGTGGTGAAAGTTGGCGACGTTGTAAAAGTCAAAGTCATGGAGGTCGATGCGCCGCGTAAACGCATCGCACTGACCTGCCGTCTCGACGATGTGCCCGGCGAAGCGCGCGGCGGCAAGCGCGATGAGCGTGCCGCCGGTGGCGGCCAACGCAGCACTGAGCGCACTGCTCCGCAGAAGCCCAATGCAACGCCCAAGACCGGCAATGCAGCAGCGCCCGCAAACACCGCGATGGCGGATGCGCTGCGCGCGTTGAAGCGTTGAGGTCTGCAAAGCAGTCCGCGTCTCCGTCGCCAGCCCGGCCTTACAATCCCGCCATGCCGAACAGCGCCGCCATTCCCGCAGAGCAACTCCGCCTCTCCGTCGCCCCGATGATGGACTGGACCGATACGCACTGCCGCAGTTTCCACCGCCTGCTGGCGCCGCATGCGCGGCTGTACACCGAGATGGTGCATGCGAATGCGGTGATCCACGGCGACCGCATGCGGCTTTTGGCGAAAGACGACAGCCAACATCCGGTTGCGTTGCAGCTGGGCGGCAGCGAGCCTGCGCTGTTGGCGCAGGCGGCACGGATCGGTGCGGAGTACGGTTTCGACGAGGTCAATCTCAACTGCGGCTGTCCCTCGGACCGCGTGCAGGCCGGGCGTTTCGGCGCGTGTCTGATGCGCGAGCCGACGCTGGTCGCCGACTGCGTGGCGGCGATGATCGAGGCCGCGCCGTCGACGCCGATCACGGTGAAATGCCGCCTCGGCGTGGACGACGATCACGAGTGGAAACGCTTCCTCGATTTCGTCGACACCATCGCTGCCGCCGGCTGCAGTCTATTCGTGGTGCATGCGCGCAACGCCTGGCTGAAAGGGCTGTCGCCGAAAGAAAACCGCGAAGTGCCGCCCTTGCGCTATGAGTGGGCGTATCAGCTCAAACGCGAGCGGCCGCAGCTGCAGGTGATCGTCAACGGCGGTATCGCCGATTTCGCCGAAGCCCGGGCGCATCTGGATCACGCCGACGGTGCGATGCTGGGCCGCGCGGCGTATCACGAACCCTATCTGCTGCATCGGCTCGATGCCGCTTGGTTTGATGGCGACACCCGCAGTCGCGGCGATCTGCTTCGCGCCTGGCAGCCTTATGTTGAAGCGCAGTTGGCGCGCGGCGTTGCGCTCAAGCACATGGCACGACACATCCTCGGCCTGTTTCACGCCGAACGCGGCGGCCGTGCATTCCGGCAAATTCTCAGTGAAGGCGCGCACCGCGCCGGCGCGAACTGGTCGCTGGTCGAACAGGCGCTGGCCGTGACCGATCCGCAGCACGACGGGGCCGCATAGGATGCTCACCCGCGATACCAATGCCTTTCTTGAGATCGCGAAACGCTGCGCAACGGATTTCGGCCCGTCCACCGCAAAGGCCGCGTTTCTGGTCGCGCCGGACGGCTTCGGCCTGGCCGCCGAATCGTCCATCGACAACCGCTACATGGCCGAGGCATCGGCATTCGACGCCGGGCGTGCTTCGCTGCAACACCGCGATCTGCAGCGCGCGCTGTCGACCGAACTGCCGGTGATCTGCTTCGCGGGCAACCCGGCCACGCCCGATGCGGTGTTCCCCAACAATGTGTTCGCGACCTCATCCGGACGGCTGATCGTCGGCCGCATGCGCCATCCCGTGCGCCAGCGTGAAGCTGCCCGTGCGGATATCCGCCGCTTCTTCACCGGGTCGCTTGACTATCAGGAGATCGATCTGTCCTCGCAGCCGCACGCGTGCGAACTCACCGGCGCGCTGGTGATCGATCGCGCCCGCGGACTGGGTTACTGCGGTCTGTCGGAGCGCTGCGACGAGACCGGCGCCCGGCTGATGCACGAGGCGTTCGGTCTGCGCGCGACGTTGATGTTCGATCTGCCGGCTGGCGAATACCACACCAATGTCGTGCTGGCCGTGCTGGCCGGTCGCGCCGCGCTGATCTGTGCGGACGGGATCGCCGGCCCGGCGGTGATCGAGGTCATCGCTGAGATGTACGCGCCGCATGCGATCCTGCTGGCGCCGGACGAACGCGCGGCCTTCGCCGGCAATGCGATCGCGTTGGGCCCGGACACGGTCTGGATGAGCGCGACCGCGGCACAGGCGATCACGCCATCGACCCGCCAAGCGCTTGCCGCAGCCGGCTTCGCAGTGCGCAGCGTCGCGCTGGATGCCATCGAAGCGGCCGGCGGCTCGCTCCGCTGCTGCGTCGGCGAAATGTACTGAAAGCGCCCCGCGTGGCGGCCCGACTGCTGAATCCCCGACACCCTCCGGCCAGTCTTAAGAAAAAGTTAAGGACGGATTCACCGCCAGCCCATAAGAATGCCCATCCCAAGCGCGACGATGGCTTCGGTCGTCGCCTGTCCCTTCAAGAGTTCCGTGCTCATGCCGCTGTCACGCCGCCTACTGCCGTCGACCGTTCTGGCGATCGCTCTTGCCAGCGCCGCCATGCCAGCGGCTGCCGGGCAAGGTAAAGGCCCGCGCGCAGAGCGTGCGCCGGCGGAGCCCGTGCGGGCCCAGCGCGACGACAGCATCTCCGACGCTGTCCGCCGGATCGAGAGATCCAACCGCGGTCAGGTGCTCAGCGCCGAGCGCATGCAGTACGACGGCCGCGACGTCACCCGCATCAAAGTCGTGGACGACGAGGGCCGCGTCCGCGTCTACATGGACGACGCCCAGCCCAACTTCGACCAACAGCGGCCGCCGCGCAGCGACGACACCCCGCCCCAGCGACACCCCGGCGACAACTGATCCTCAAGGGTCACGTACGCGCCTCGCACAAGCCGGGGCGAATAAGCGAAATATGAACAGGCCGAGCGCCCGGTGCTCGGTCATCGTCATGCGCGGCTATGCTCCGTTTCTGAATGAGACGCTGGCATCTCCGCCAGCCTTGGAGCGATCAATGCGCATTCTTCTGGTCGAAGACGAAGCCCCTCTCCGCGAAACCCTGGCCGCGCGTCTGAAACGCGAAGGCTATGCGGTCGATACCGCGCAGGACGGCGAGGAAGGGCTGTATATGGGCCGTGAAGTGCCCTTCGACATCGGCATCATCGATCTTGGCCTGCCGAAGATGTCGGGCATGGAGCTGATCCAGGCTCTCCGCGCCGAGGGCAAGCAATTTCCGGTGCTCATTCTCACCGCCCGCTCCAGCTGGCAGGACAAGGTCGAGGGTCTCAAGCAGGGCGCCGACGACTATCTGGTCAAACCCTTTCACGTCGAAGAGCTGCTGGCGCGCATCAACGCGCTGGTGCGCCGCGCTGCGGGCTGGAGCAAACCGGCACTGGAATGCGGCCCGGTCACGCTGGATCTGGCCGCGCAGACGGTCAGCGTCAACGGCGGCAACGTCGATCTGACCAGCTACGAGTACAAGGTGCTGGAGTATCTGATGATGCACGCCGGTGAACTGGTGTC
The DNA here is from genome assembly GCA_031418555.1 of Lysobacterales bacterium. Taxonomy (GTDB): domain Bacteria; phylum Pseudomonadota; class Gammaproteobacteria; order Xanthomonadales; family Xanthomonadaceae; genus Lysobacter_I. The sequence goes on from JANOXT010000003.1 coordinate 7,167, forward strand.
GAAGGCGGACCTCACCGAGCATATCTACCAGCAGGATTTCGACCGCGATTCCAATGTGCTGGAAGTCTTCATCGGCCGTCTGCGCAAGAAGCTCGATCCCGACGGCGCGCTCAAGCCCATCGAAACCGTACGCGGCCGCGGCTACCGTTTCGCGATCGCGCGCACCGGCGACGCTTGAACCCGGCCATGCCGCAGGACTTCACAGGCCGCGCATCAATGCACGGCCTTGTCACGCATCGGCAGCGGGGCGTTCCTCAAGGCAGTCTCCCACTTGGCCACGCATGAGCGTCTGTATCACTGGCGCCCACGATCGCTGCAGACGCGGCAGCTGTTGGCGGCCAGTCTCGGCCTGATCGCGTTTCTTGCGTTGGCCGGCTACGCGCTGGACCGCGCGTTTCTCAACACCGCCGAAAACATCCTGCGCGGCCGGCTGCGCGATTACGCCTTGGACTTCGCGCGCGAAACCGAATTCAGCCGCGGCGGCGACCTGGTGCCGCCGTACGACGACAAGCTGCCCGATCCGCGGTTGAAGCGTCCGGGCAGCGGCCTGTACGCACAAATCGTGCTGCCTTTCGTGCTGTGGGATTCCGACTCGGCGCGCGGGCCGCACTTGCCGCAGATCAGGATGATCAAAGCCGGGCAGGAGCGCTTCGAGGGTCCGCTGGAATACGTGAAGTCGAACGGCGACACCAGCCAGGCCTATCGCTTCGGCTACGGTCTGGCGTGGCCTGGCGATGACCTCTCCGATGAGGTTCCGTACACCATCTACATCCTGGAAGACACCTCGCGCCTGCAGAGTCAGCTGACGGTGTTCCGGCAGGCGCTTTGGGGCTACCTCGGCGGTGTAGGCCTGCTCCTGCTGTTGCTGCAGGTGGCGGTACTGCGCTGGAGCCTGCTGCCGCTGCGCCGAGTGATCGACGAACTCAAGCGCGTGCAGCGCGGTATCGCGCACCGGATGAGCGAACGCCATCCGCGCGAGCTTGAACCGCTGACCGAAAGCATCAACGCGTTCATCGAGAGCGAGCGCGAGAATCTGGAACGTCAGCGCAATATCCTGGCCGATCTGGCGCACAGCCTGAAAACGCCGCTGGCGGTGCTGCGCAGCCGGATGGACAGCGGCACCGACGGCCCCGAACTGCGCGCCGAACTCGATGATCAACTCAAGCGCATGAACGATCTGGTCGGCTACCAGCTCAGCCGGGCGGCTTCCGGCGGCCACAAACTGTTCGCAGCGCCTCTGGCGGTGGAGGGCAGCGCCGAAGACATCGTGCGCGGGCTGGAAAAAGTCTATTCCGCGAAGGGCGTGCTCTGCGAATTCGAAGTCGATCCGAATGCCTGTTTTTACGGCGAAAAGGGCGATCTGCAAGAACTGCTGGGAAACCTTCTGGAGAACGCCTTCAAGTGGGCCAAGTCGCGGGTGCTGCTGACCGCCAAGGCGGGGCCCAGCGCACCCAACCGCCGGCCCGGCCTGATGCTGGTGGTGGAAGACGACGGCCCGGGCATTCCGGCGGAGAAGATCGCGCTGGTGCTGCAGCGCGGGGTACGCGGCGACGAACGCGTGCAGGGTCACGGCATCGGTCTGGCGATCGTGCAGGACATCGTACGCAGCTATCGCGGCGAACTGCAGGTCATCGCGTCGGAAGAACTTGGCGGCGCGCGATTCGAGGTAACGCTGCCGCCAGGGCTGTAGGTCGGGTTTTAACCCGACATTGGGCTTTTTGGATCGCTCCGAAAATCAAACGGATCGGTTCAGATCATTGTTCAGCGCAATCTGTCACGCGGTCATGTCGGGTTAAAACCCGACCTGCCTCACCTCACGCTCAAACGGACTCTCACCGTAGAATCTGCGCAGATGCGCAGCGATCGCCGGCATCTGCGCGCGCAGCAGCCGCGGCGCGCTGAAGTGGTATTCGCTGCAGACTGCGAAGAATTCTTCGGTGGCCTCGGCGGCATAGGCATCGATCGCAGTGTCGCGGCCGGCGTCCACCTCCGCTACGAATGCGTCGTAAGCACTCTGGAAATCCCGTGCCCACGTCCGCTGCCACTCGCGCGGCAAGGGCGGCGTGCCGTCGATCGCACCGTCGAGCATGTCGAGCTTGTGCGCCATCTCGTGCACGGCGACGCAGCAGCCGGATTCAGGGTCGTCGATATCCGCGCGCACATCGGCCCAGGACAGAATCAACGGCCCGGCATCCCAGGCTTCGCCGCTGAGCGCGTCGTCACCGGTATGCAGCACCCCGGCGGCATCGATATGGTCGCGCCGCACCCGGAAGGCATCCGGATACACGATCAACTCAGACCAGCCGTGCAGACCTTCCGCGCCGAATTCGAGCAGCGGCAGACAGCACAGCGCGGCAAGCGTGCAGCGTTGGTCCGCATCGAGGATCAGTCCTGCAACCGGCGTGATGGTTTTGCGGTGCAGGAATTGCGCAGCCAGTGCGCGCAGACGGGCGTCGCGGTCGGCATCGAGCCTGCCGATCCAGGCGACGGACGCGCGGACGCGCTGCCACTGGACGGAATCGATCGGGTCGGGTCGGGCGAACAGCCCGCGGAGCCAGCGCAAGTGCGGGAAGGAGTGGGACGACTCAGCGATACATGCCGGGCAGGAAACGATGCCAGCGCGGCGCGCGCCCCGGGACCGCATCGTTGCCGCGCACGGCAGGGTGAGTCTTCGCTGCGGCCGGCGCAGCGGCGCGCTTGGCGGCTGCGGACTTGTTCGCCGGGTCGGCATGATCGTCCGCGGACGCGCCGGGATCGGGGCAGATCGCAACGTCTTCGCTCGCGCCCGACAGCGACGACGTGCGCGCCGCGACCGGAAGACTGACCAGCGCGAGCAGCAGCAGTGCGAGTGGGGCGGAACGGGAATGGCGCATGACGGTATCCATCGTGGCGGAAGCCCACACTGGACGCGGACTATAACGTGGATGTGACCGTCCTGCAGGGCTGCGCTGCAGCGAACACCGCACGGCAACGGGTGCTGCGCCGCAGCATCCGCGGCAGGCCGAGTTGCTGCAGACTCGCACCGTGAACACGCTTTCCTTAAGCCCGCAGCCAGACCCCGACGCCTTGTGCGGCAACACCGGCACCGGGGCGGCCACCCTGACCGCCCCGGCGCTGCGCCGCGCGCTGATTTCCGGCGCGCGCCGGGTCATCGCCGCCCGCGATGGACTCAACAAAATCAATGTCTTCCCGGTCGCCGATGGCGATACCGGCAACAATCTCGCCTTTACGCTGGGCAGCCTGCTCAACGGCGCGCTGAGCCGACGCAGCCGCCACATCGGCGAACTGCTGAAGCGGATCGGCGACGACGCGATCGACGGCGCGCGCGGCAATTCCGGAGCGATCCTCGCCCAGTTCCTGCACGGCGTCGCCGAACACGCCCGCGCGCAGCCCGCGCTGGACGCGCAGACGCTGGCCGCCGCGGTCCGGCACGGCGCCAACAGCGCCCGCAGTGCGCTTGCGCATCCGGTGGAAGGCACGATCCTGAGCGTCATCGACAGCTTCGCCGATGCCATGGAGGAATCCGCGGCGCAGCTGCGCGACGACCCGCGCGGCGGCTTCGCCCAGGCGCTTGCGCAGGCTCGACGGGCGTTGGCGCGCACCCCGCAGCAGATGGTCCTGCTCCAGCGGGCAGGCGTCGTCGATGCGGGCGCGCAGGGTTTCGTCGATCTGCTCGAAGGCATTGCCGAATTCGTCGAAGGCGGTCCACGCGCGATGCGCCTGCGCGCGCATCTGGGCGCGGCGAACGAAGGCATCGAAGATGAGCACGGTCATGACGATCATTCGCATCCGGCGCACGACGCGGTCGACCCCGACCGCCGCTGGTGCACCGAATGCCTGCTGATCGTCGACAGCGAACGCGGCACGCCGATCGAGCGCGACGCGCTGCGGGCCGCGCTGGATACGATCGGCGCCGATTCGATGGTGCTTGCCGGCGGCGGCACGCGGATGCGCGTGCATGCGCACGTCGGCGCGCCGCAGCCGTTGTTCGACGTGTGCGCGGCGTTCGCGACCGTCGAAGGGATGAAAGCCGACGACATGCTGCTGCAGTCGCGCAGTATCGAGCGCCGCGACCGCGTGGCGGTCGTCACCGACAGCGCCGCGGATCTGCCCGAGACCATCGCCCATCGCTACGCCGTGCACATCGTGCCGGTGCGGGTGAATCTGGACGACCGCGATTATCTGGACAAGGTCGGGCTGAGCACCGGCGAGTTCTATCGACGCATGGCGGCCTCACGGCAGCTGCCGCGCACCAGCCAGCCGCCGCCGGGCGATTTCCGCCGGCAGTTCGATTTCCTCGCGTCGCATCATCCGGATGTCGTCTATGTCGGGCTGTCGCGCGCGGTCTCGGGCACGCTGCAGTCGGCGGAACACGCCGCGGCGCGCGTCGACGGAGGCAAGATCCGGGTTTTCGACAGCATCAACGCTGCGGGCGGCCAAGGCCTACTGACGTGGCGCGCGGCGGAAATGGCCGATGAAGGCGCGGACGTCGAGACGATCCTGCGCGAACTGGAGCGCCTGCGCCCGCTCACGCTCACCTGGGCGATGGCGCGCGACATCAGCCACGCGGTGCGCGGCGGCCGAATTCCCGCATGGGCGGCGCCTGCCGTGCGTTTCACCGGGCTGACGCCGGTGGCGAAGGTCAACGCCGACGGCAAACTGGGCATCGCCGGCGGCCTGATTGCGAAGGCGAAGGCACCGGAAGCGTTCGCGGCTTACGTCGCCAGGCGCGTGCGCAAAACGCTGGGGGCGACGACGCGGCTGCGCGCCATCATCGGCCATTGCGATGCGCTGGCCGACGGCGAACGCCTGCTCGCCGCATTGCGCGAACGACTGCATCTGGTTGAAACAAATGTTGAAGCGCATCTGGAAGCGCACCTCGTGGAAACCGGCCCGGCCATCGGCGCGCACGCCGGGCACCGGACGCTGGTAGCGTCGTTCCAGCCGGTAGAGAACTAAAATGTCGCTGTGGGAGCGGCGGGAGCCGCGATGGCCTTGTCTGAGGTTGTCCTGTCGGAAATCATTCTTCGCGGTTCCTACCGCGCCCATGCTCCCACTGCGCCTATGAAGGCATGTCTCGCATCGTCATGACCGCCGCACTCCTTCTGCTCACCGCCTACCTGCTCGGCTCGCTCTCGGGCAGCCTGCTTTTGGGAAAACTGCGCGGCGTGGACATCCGCACCCAGGGCAGCGGCAATGCCGGCGGCACCAACGCGTTTCGTACGCAGGGCGCGCGGTTCGCGCTGGCCGTCGTGGCCATTGATATCGGCAAGGGCGCGCTCGCGGCGTGGGTCGGAATCTGTTTCGCCGGGAAGTTCAGTGGCTACAACATCCATCCCGCTTGGCTGCCATACGCCATGGCGTTCGCGGCCGCAGTGGGGCATATCTGGCCGATCTGGCACGGCTTCCGCGGCGGCAAGGGCGCAGCGACCGTGGTTGGCGCGGTTGCGGTTGTGTGGCCCGCGGCAGTGCCGGTCCTGCTCGCGGTGTGGCTGTGCGCGCTGATCCTCACCGGCTATGTCGGCCTGAGCACGATCCTGGCGGGATTGACCATCGTCGCGCTGGCGTTGGCGACGCATGCCGACGCGATACGGCTCGCGTTTTCGATCGCAGTCGCGCTGCTGCTGTTGTTCACCCACCGCAGCAACCTCATGCGGCTGCGTGCGGGCACCGAATCGCGGTTCGAGAAAGCGCGACTGCTGCACCGGCTGGCGCGGCGCGCATGAGCGAACGTCACCTCGACGGCGCGCTGGACGCCGCGTCTTTGTTTGCGCTGTTGCCCGTCACCGCGCAGGCGCGGATCGCGACGCTGGATGTGCTGGAGAGCGTCGACTCCACCAACAGCGAGCTGCTGCGCCGGCCAACCTCTGCCCACGGCATCGACGTGCTGTTCGCAGAACGCCAGACCGGCGGGCGCGGCCGTCTTGGCCGTGCGTGGGCGTCGCCGCCCGGCAGCAATCTGTATCTGTCCCTCGCACGCTGCTTCGGTGGCGGGATGGGCGGCGGGATCGAAGGCAAGCTCGCGCAACTGGGCGGGCTCAGCCTGGTGGTCGGCATCGCCGCCGCCGAGGCGCTGCGCGCGCTCGGCGCGGATGCGGTCCGCGTGAAATGGCCGAACGATATTGTCGTCGACGATGCGGGCGTTCTGTGCAAGCTCGGCGGCGTGCTGATTGAAGGCGGACTGCAGGACCGTGTGCCGCGGGCGGTGATCGGCATCGGCTTGAACGTCCGCATGCCGATGCGCGCGGCCGATGCGATCGATCAACCGTGGACCGATCTGCATGCGCTGCTGGGCGAAACGCTGCCCTCGCGAAACGCCATTGCTGCAGCGGTGCTCGAAGCGCTGGCGGAAGCGATCGACCGCTTCGATGGCGAAGGCCTGGCGCCGTTCCTGTCGCGTTTCGATGCCTTCGATGCGCTGCGCGACGCGGACATCATCGCGCGCGTCGGGTCCGTCGTGCATGCGGGCGTCGCGGCTGGGCTCGCCGACAACGGCGCGCTGCAGCTGCGCACCGGTGCCGGCGAGATCCTGCTGCATGCGGGCGAGGTCAGCGTACGCAAATCCGCGGCTGCGCAGGCATGATGGCGGCGATGACGACCTATCTTTTCGACCTCGGCAATACGCGATTGAAATACGCAGCGCTGGACGACAACGGCCGCGTCGGCCAGGTCATCGCGGTCGCGCACGATGGCGAAAACCTGCCCCATGCATGGCATGCCGCACTGCCGCCGCGCTTCGACGCCGCGGCGCTGACCAGCGTGGGTTCGGCCACGCTGCGGACGCAGTTGCTCGACACCTTGACCGCGCGCTGCGGGCGGATCTCGATCGCACGCACCGTGTCGCGATTCGGCGGCCTGCGCATTGCCTATGCGCAGCCGGAAACCTTGGGCGCGGATCGCTTTCTGGCGATGCTGGGCGCCCGTGCGCGCGACACGCTTGATCAGCCGGCCAAGCCTTGGCTGGTGGTCGGTATCGGCACCGCGATCACGCTGGATCTGCTCGACGCCGACGGCCTGCACCGCGGCGGACGCATCGCGCCCGCGCCCGCGCTGATGCGCGACGCGCTGCAGGCGCGGGCAACGCAGCTGCCAGCCTGCGGCGGCGAGTGCGTGCCATTCGCCGACAACACGCTGGACGCGCTGCGCTCCGGCTGCGACGGCGCGGCGCTGGCGCTGATTCGCGATGCGACGGACGCGGGCACTGCGCTGCTCGGCGTGGCGCCGCAGCTGCTGCTGCACGGCGGCGGCGTCGATGCGCTGGCGGGCCTCGATGCCGATGCGCTGCGGGCGCCGTCGCTGGTGTTGGAAGGGCTGGGCGTCTGGGCGAGAATGCCGGCATGAGCCTGCGCGCACTGATCGTTTTCCTGGCGGTACTCAACCTCGGTATCGCCGCGTGGTGGCTGCTGCGGCCGGACGCCGCGCCGACCGCCACCGAAGACGCACCGTCGGGGGTCGCGCGCCTGCAACTGCTCAGTGAACGGCCGGGCAGTGAACGACCCCTCACCCGGTCTGCGCCCTCTGCCACGACGGCAACTACGGTATTGCCGCCGAGCGCCGCCGCCGCGGCAGTGAAGACGGCGGAAACACCGCCCGCCGCGACGCAGCGCTGCCTCAGCATCGGTCCATTCGCCGACGCCGCCGCGCTGGCGGCCGCGCAGACAGCCCTGCGCCCCGGGGCGCTGCGTCTGCGCAGCCGCGAGACGCGCGAGGGCGGCGGTCGCGGCTGGCGGGTCTATCTGCCCGCAGTCGCCGATCGCGCCGCTGCCAATGCGGCTGCCGACAAACTGAAGGCCGCCGGCTTCACCGATCTGCTGGTCGTCGGCGACGGCGCCGAGGCCAACAGCGTCGCGCTCGGACGCTTCAGCGGCGAGGCGCGTGCGCAGCAGCACGCCACCGCCCTGCGCGCGGCTGGTTTTGTTGCCGTTGCAGAGCCGCTGGGCGAAGTCCGCATCGAACGCTGGATCGATCTGGCGGTCGCCGCGAATGTCGACCTGTCGGCCGTCCGCCGGACCGCCGGCGCAGCGCAGTCGCGCGCGATCGACTGCGCGAAGATGCGCTGAGATCGTCCCGGCAGGGAGCCCGCTGGAGCGGACCCGGTCAGGGCGGCTCTGCCGGTGCGGCTCTGTCGTTGCAGCTCTGTCGTTGCAGCTCTGTCAGAACGTAGCCTGTTAGAATCGCCTGCTCTCGACGGGACCGCCTCGCGGCCCGCACATCTCGCCGGCATAGCTCAGTTGGTAGAGCAACCGCCTTGTAAGCGGTAGGTCGTCCGTTCAAATCGGACTGTCGGCACCATCTCCCTTCGATGCGCTCTTCCGGTCGCATCGTTTCCAGGATTTCCCGCCATGCAGCGCAGCTTCCCGCCCGTGTCCCTGATCGGGGCACCCACCGATATCGGCGCCGGTCATCGCGGCTCGCGGATGGGGCCCGACGCGCTGCGCATCGCCGGTCTCGGCGAAGCCCTCGCTGCCCGCGGCGTGGACGTAGCCGATCGCGGCAACGTGAGCGGCCCCATCAACCCTTGGCTTCCGCCCGTCGACGGCTACCGTCATCTGGATGAAGTCGTCGCCTGGAACAAGGCGCTGATGGACGCGGTTGGCGTCGAGCTGCGCGCCGGGCGGATGCCGATCGTGCTCGGCGGCGACCACTGTCTGGGCATCGGTTCGATCACCGCCGTGGCCCGCCATTGTCGCGATACCGGCAAGAAACTGCGGGTGATCTGGCTCGATGCCCACGCCGACTTCAACACCCACACGGTCACGCCATCGGGCAACGTCCACGGCATGCCGGTGGCCTGTCTATGCGGTATCGGGCCGGAGCCGCTGGTGCGGCTGGGCGGCAGCGCGCCAGCGATGCGTCCGGAAGACATCCGCCAAATCGGCATCCGTTCGGTCGACGCCGGCGAAAAGCGGCTGGTGAAAGACTACGGCCTGGACATCTACGACATGCGCTACATCGACGAAGTCGGCATGAAGCGCGTCATGGAAGAAGCGTTGGAAGACCTGGACGACAACACCCATCTGCACGTCAGCTTCGACGTGGATTTCCTCGATCCCAGCATCGCGCCCGGCGTCGGCACCACGGTGCCCGGCGGCCCGAACTACCGCGAAGCGCAGCTGGTGATGGAAATGATCGCCGACACCGGGCGCATGCGCTCGCTGGACATCGTCGAACTCAATCCCGCGCTGGACAACCAGAACGCCACCGCCGAACTCGCGGTGGAGCTGGTCGAAAGCCTGTTCGGAAAATCGACGCTGATGCGCGATTGATGCAGGGCTTGCCTACGGTGTGATCCATCGCGCCGTCGACAATCGCCGGCGACGGGGCGAATCTGAAAGCGTTCAGTCGGATGCGGCTTGATCGCCTCCGCTCAAGCGCACATCGCCTTCCACCACATACACCGCCACCGCGCGCAGCGCGTCGCCGCGACATGGGCCGGCGACGCACAGCCCGTGATGCAGCTCGAAACTCGCGCCATGCGCGGCGCAAACCAGCAGACCGTCTTTGGAGAGCAGGAACTTGCCAGGCGCCCAATCGAGGCGTCGCCCCGCATGCGGGCAGATGTTGAGCCAGGCGCGCACCGTGTCGCCATCGCGATGCACGATCAGCGATTCGGCCGTGCCGTCGACCTCCGCCTCGACTTCCAACAAACCGCCATCGGGCAGCTCGCTCAGCGCCAACAGAGGCTTGGCCGCTGCTGCTTTGTGGTTTAACGAAGTTCTCACACCTTCGGTCATCGGGCATCCGATACTGCGGCGACCGGCCGCTCGGCCTTAGTGTGTCACGACAACATTCGCATGCGCGCCCACCGTTTTTTTTCGATTCCCGCATTCCGCTCTTCACGCGTTCACCACTTCTTCGCACCGCGCAAGCCGCGTCACCGTCTGCTGCGCGCGGTCTTTGCGCTGTTCGGACTGGCGGTGCTCGCAGTCCTGCTGGTCTTCAGTCTGGCGATCGGCGCGGCCATGCTCAGCGCTGGCCTGCTCTACCGCCTCTGGCGCCAGCGCGGCAAGCCGATCGCCAAGCAGACGCAAACGTTGGACGGCGAATATCGCGTGTTGCCCAAGCCGATGCTCACCGCCGGGCGCTGAGCCCGTTGGCTCAGGTCTATCCCGCGTCCAGTCTCGACGGCCCGCCATGTTGCGGGCGATGATGGCGTCATGAACGATCTCATTCGCGACCTGATTCCCACGCCTTCGCCCACGCGGGTACCTGTGCGCGGCAAACATGTCTCGGGCACGTTTCCCGTGCATCGCATCTATTGCGTCGGCCGCAACTTTGCCGATCACGCCCGCGAGATGGGCGCCACCGCACCGGCATCCAAAGCCGAACGCGGTACGCCGGTATTTTTCCTGAAGCCCACCGACGCACTGGTCACCGATGGCATCGCCGCGTATCCGCCGGGCACGCAGGATCTGCACCACGAGATCGAACTGGTGGTCGCGCTCGGCCGCGATGCGCCTGCCGGCGTGCTCGGTCCCGCGCAGGCCGATGCGCTGATTTTCGGCTATGGCATCGGCCTGGACCTCACGCGTCGCGATCTACAGACCGCCGCGAAGGCCAAGGGCTTGCCTTGGGATACCGGTAAATCCTTCGATCAGTCCGCACCGGTCAGCGCATTGTTGCCGGCGGCCGACGTGGGCGATCTCTCAGCACGCACACTGTCGCTGCGGGTGAATGGTGCATTGCGGCAGGCATCGCGATTGGACCAGCTGATCTGGGATGTCCCGGAGATCCTGCATGAACTGTCGAAACTCTACGCGCTTCGCGCCGGCGATCTGATTTTCATGGGCACGCCCGCGGGCGTGGCTGCACTGCAGCCGGGCGACGTCTGCGAAGGTTCCCTCGACGATCTGATCGATCTCAATTGCCGGATCGCAGCGCCGCACTGAAAGAGGCCTGTTGAACACAAGTCTCACTGAAAATAATCGCTATCGGCTGCATAAAGCATGCCGTGGAGGCTAGAATCCGCCCACAACACCTCGGGGAGAGCGGTTACATGAGCATGATCAGTGAGTTCAAAGAGTTTGCGATGAAGGGCAACGTCGTCGATCTGGCGGTCGGCGTGATCATCGGTACGGCGTTCGGCAAGATCGTCACTTCGCTGGTGGATGGCGTGATCATGCCGGTCGTCGGCAACCTGATTGGCGGCGTGAATTTCAGCGCGCTTGCCTACACCCTTCAAGATGCGGTGATTGGTCCGGACGGCAAGGAAATCGCCGCCGCTGTCGCGGTCAAATACGGCGCCTTCATCCAGACTGTCATCGACTTCACGATCATCGCGTTCGTGCTGTTCATGGTGATCAAGCTCATGAACCGGCTCAAGAAAGCCGAAGCCGCCGCACCGCCGGCCGACCCTGCCGAAGACGTGCTGCTGCTGCGCGAGATCCGCGATTCGCTGAAGAAGTAAGCCATCCCGCAGCATGGCTGCCGGGGCCGCGGGCTGATACGCTCGCGGCCTCTTGTTTTTCCGGCCGGGGAATCCGCAATGCCTTCGAGTCTGATCCGCTTCGTCATGTTGCTCGGTACGGTTGCGGCGGCCAACGCACTGGCCGCCGAACCGCGCGAAACGCGCATTCCCGAATCCGCGCTGGTCAACGTCGTACAGCTGCGCGAACACGCGCTGCAGGACAGAACCGCGTGGCAGGTGGTGGAATCGCTGACCACCGAAGTCGGGCCGCGTCTCGCCGGCAGCGAAGCCGATGCGCGCGCGGTGCGCTGGGCGGAAGCGACATTCAAGGCATTGGGCTACGACAAGGTCTGGCTGCAGCCGATCAGCTTCCCGAAATGGGAGCGCAGCAGCGAACGCGGCGACGTGTTGGGCGCACACAGCCAGGCGCTGAAACTCACCGCGCTGGGCGGTAGCCCGAGCGGTACGATCGAAGCCGAAGTGATGCGCTTTGCCGATCTTGCGGCGCTGGAAGCGCTGCCCGCAGGCGCGCTTGCCGGGAAGATCGCGTTCATCGATTACCGCATGACGCGCGCCCGCGACGGCGGCGGCTACGCCATCAGCAGCAAAATACGCGGGCGCGGCCCCTCCGCGGCGATCCGCGCCGGCGCTGCGGCATTCGTGATGCGTTCGGCAGGCACCGACAGCCACCGCAATCCGCACACCGGCATCACCCGCTTCGACGATGGCCTCACTCCGATTCCTTCGGCCGCGCTGTCCGCGCCCGATGCCGATCAGCTGGCGCGGCTCATCGCGCTGGGCGAACCGGTGCGTCTGCGCGTTGCGCTCGATTGCGGCTGGAACGGCACCGCGGATTCGTTCAACGTGATCGGCGAGATCACCGGCAGTCGCCGCAAGCTGCGCGATGAGGTCGTCGTGATCGGCGGCCATCTGGATTCATGGGACCTCGGCACCGGCGCGATCGACGACGGCGCCGGCGTCGCGATCACGATGGCGGCAGGACATCTGATCGGCCGATTGCCCAAAGCGCAGCGCCCGCCGCGCACGATCCGCGTGATCGCGTTCGCGAATGAAGAACAGGGCCTCTACGGCGGCAAGGCGTACGCCGCGCAGCACAAGCCTGTCGTATCGAAGCATCAACTCGTTGCAGAAAGCGACTTCGGCGCCGGCCGCATCTATGGGTTCAACACCGGCGCATCCGCGCACGCGAAGACTGCCGTTGCGCAGATCGCCGACGCGTTGAAGCCGCTGGGCATCGAAGCGATGGACAAAGGCAACGCCGGTCCGGATGTCGGCCCTATCGCTGCGGAAGGTGCAGCCTGGGCATGGCTGGGTCAGGACGGCACCGACTACTTCGATCTGCACCACACGCCCGACGATACGCTGGACAAGATCGATCCCGCGGCGCTGGCGCAGAATGCCGCGGCGTATGCGGTGTTCGCGTATCTCGCGGCATCGGCGGATGGGGGGTTCGGCAGTGCGCCTAAAACTCCTGAACCCGCAAAGCCCTGACGGCGCAATATGCTTTCTGTAGGAGCGACGGAAGTCGCGATGCTTGTTGCGCGGACTACTTCAGCGCATCGACAGCCGCATTGATGATCGGCGCATTCCAAAGGAAATAGCAGCCGCCGAACAACAGCGCGCT
>JANOXT010000004.1:0-4993 GCA_031418555.1 Lysobacterales bacterium
GCCACCAAGGCCGCGCTGGTGGCCGACGCCGGTTTCGATGAATTTGTCCGTCAGCGCTGGCCGCAGTTGACGGCGGGCAAAGCGCAGCCACTGGCGTTCGCGGTGCCGGCGTTCGGGCGCAGTCTGCCGTTCAAGATCCGCAGCGCGGGCGCCCGCGTCGAGAGCGGCGAACGGGTGCACGCTTTCGAGCTGCGGGTCGACAACCTGCTGGGGATGGTGGTTTCCGCGATCCGGGTGGACTACGACGCCGACGACCGCCGGCTGCGCCGTTTCATCGGTCCGACCAATATCCGCGATGCCCGCGGCGACCAGATCAAGGCCAGGATCGACTTCCCGCAGGCGCCGCAGCCGGTGGACACGCAGCGCTGGCAGGCCGCCGCCCAACAATCGCTGGCGGTCTGCAAGCTGGGCCGTTGAGCGCATTGCGCGGCACAATGGCGGATGTTCGACGTCATCCTCTACCAGCCCGAAATTCCGCCGAACACCGGCAACATCATCCGCCTGTGCGCCAACACCGGCGCGCGGCTGCATCTGATCCGGCCGCTGGGTTTCGATATCGACGACAGACAGCTGCGCCGCGCGGGGCTGGACTACCACGAGTACGCGCAAATGCGCGTGCACGACACGTTCGATGAAGCGCTCGCCGTCGTTGTGCCCGCGCGGCTGTTCGCGCTGAGCACGCGCAGCGCCACGCGCTACGACCGGGTCGCATTCGCGCCTGGCGATGCATTCCTGTTCGGCCCTGAAACCCGCGGCCTGCCCGACGACGTGCTGGCCTCGCTGCCGGTGGATCAACGGCTTCGCTTGCCGATGCGCCCGGACAACCGCAGCCTGAATCTGTCCAATGCAGTCGCGGTGGTGGTCTTCGAAGCATGGCGGCAGCAGGGCTTCGCTGGCACCAACGCCTGAGCGGACCGCCGCCGGACGTTGCAGTGAAACGTCTATCTGAGAGCCCGCTTAAAAATCTCAGGCTCCGAAAAGTTTCTGTGATCCCGTGATCCATCTGCTGTTGAAGCAGATGTCGTACAGGTTTCAATGCGCATATGCGGACGCCTTCCCTGGCGCCCGCATATTGGCCGATCCCGCAGCGGCGGGAGGTTTCAACGCGACGTTCCGTGTCGCGCGGGTGGTACGCGCTTCGTCCACCCCATCATTCGATATCGCGAATCATCGATATCTGGATCTGTCGATCGTTTCGATTGATCGTTTCGATCCGATCGTCTCGATGACTGGTTTTTTTCGATTACTTTTTCGGCTTACCGGGCTTGTGCGCGGCATCCTGACCCTGGCCGTTCATCGCCAGATAGGTTTTGTATTCATCGCCGCTGAGGGCACCATCGGCATTGGTATCGGCCTGATCGAAAACTGCCTGCAGCGTCGGGATGGACGCGGCTTCGGTTTTGTTGAGATTGCCGTCCTTGTCGATGTCCAGATCGGACCAGGTTTTCTTGGCCGGGGCGGTATCGCTTTGCGGCGCAGGGCTCGCAGGCTGGCCCGCAGTGGTCTGTGCGGCGGTGGCGGGATCGGTGGTGGGAGCAGTGTCCTGGGCGAAAGCCGCCGGTGCCGCGATCGCGGCGGACAGGGCCAGCAGACCCATCAAACGAATATCGTTACGTTGCGTCATGTTGTGATTCTCCGGAGTTGCATGAAGGAGCAGCCGATCAAGTCATCGCTGATCGACCGCACACACACCATGCAAATTCACGCATGAATCGAAACCCCGCTGCGAACGTGAACGCAACGCGCGGTTAACCACTGACGCATGCGATCGCGCTAGGCGTGAAAGAAAACTCACGCAATCACGGGCTTCACGCGGAATAAACTGAACACAAGGCGCGCAGCGTACGCTGAACCCAACACAACATTTACGAATCGAGATACGGCCGAAAAACCCGCGTCATGGCGAGGACAATACCCGCGCGATCTCTTCCTGTGATGCGGGTCTCACCACGCGCGCCAGCTCCACGCCATCCCTCATCACGATCATGCTGGGCCACAGTTTCACGCGGAAACTGCGCCCCAACGGCCGCCCGGGACCGTCTTTGATCTTGAGATGGCGCACGTCGCTGCGCGCAAGCAGAGCCGCCTTCAACAGCGGCTGCGCGCCGATGCAGTGCGGGCACCACGGCGCGCCGAATTCGATCAGAGTAACGCCTGCCAGCGCATCGACATCGCTGCGGAGCGGTTCGGCCTGGAGATAAGTCGGCATGTACGGCATCGCATTCTCCTGACATCACGATTGCGGGACCGGCAAAGACCAATGCCCTGGCATGCCGGAAACGACCGGCTCAATGCGCGTGCGGGCGTTTGCCGGCGGGCAACGAGTCGTAAACGAAGCCGACGAACTGCGCAGGCTTGATGAAGCCCTTGCCCCAGTCTTCATCCCACTGTGCAGTGGGCATCGCGGCGATCGTATCGTCCTTCGACTTGCCGGCCGCTTTGAGCTTCGCGACCCGCTCGCGCGCGGCGCTCAGCGTATCGCGATACGCGCGCAGCTTGGCGCGGTCGCCCACCGGTCCATGGCCGGGCACGATGAGGGTATCGGCATCGCTCATCGCCAGCCCACGGTCGGCCGCGGCGATCACGCCGTCGATGCCGCCGCCAGAGCTGAGGTCGATGAAGGGATAACCGCCGTTGAACCAGGTATCGCCCATGTGCAGCACGTTCGTACTGTGGAATTTCACCAGCGCATCGCCATCGGTGTGCGCATGCGCGGCATGCACCACTTCGACATCGTCGCCGTTTAAATGCAGGGTCACGCCTTCGGTGAAGGTGACCACCGGCAGCGCCGCCGCTGGCGACGCCTCGACCTTGCGTTGGAACGCCGCGATGAACTGTTCGCTGCCCATGCGCTTGCGCACGTTGGCGTGCGCGACGATCACCGCGCCGCTGTTGCCGAAAGCTTCATTGCCGCCGGTATGGTCGCCATGCCAGTGGGTGTTGATGACGAAACGCAGCGGCATGCGTCCGAGTTTCGACAGTGCGGCGACGATTTTCGCATTGAGCGGCCCGTACTGGTCGTCGACCAGAAACGTGCCATCCGCGCCGGTACTGGCGACCATGTTGCCGCCCGCACCGGTCAACAGATGCGTTCCGCCGCGCAACGGCGTGGATGTGACTTCGACCTTGCTGTAGTCCTGCTGCGCCAACGCCATTGGCGCAAGCGCCAGCAGCAGGACGCAGAGCTGCCGCTGGCGGGAACGCATCGCGAAAAAACAGGAGTGGTTGCGTGGTTTCATTTTGGCCGGATCCCGCGGTGATCTTGTTGTGGTCTGGCTTGATCGCTTTCGTCTGAATACCGCCGCCGGTGCACGCGGATGATTCGCACTGCGATGGTTATTCCGACCAGGCGCTGGCGAAGATCGTGCGGCGCGGATTGTCCGGATCCGGATGCACCCACAGCCCGCCGCCTTCGCCGGTATCGATGTAAAGACCGCCATGCACGCCGTCGCGTTGGATACGGCAAACCGTGTCGGGCGCGTCTGCCGCGGCCTCGAAGTTCTTGAGGCAGTGCGCGCGGATAGCGGTCGACAGCCGCTGTCTGGCGTTGCCGAACCGCGCATCCAGCACATACTGGTAATCGTTGCCCCATGCAGAGTCGCTCATGCGTATTTCGACGACGGGTGCGCCGCCGAAGTGGGCGGCCTTCGGTCTCAGCTTCGCGACCACGGTGGTATTCGCGTCGGGCTCGTCCTCGATGCCCTGCCCTACTTCGCAGCTCAGCGCGATGTCGGCCACCATCGGCGCCCATTCCGCATCCAACTCGTCCAGCCGCAGCGCCCTGACCGCATCGCAGGGCGAAGCGCCCGGACTCATCTCCTCCGTCGTCGTCAGCGTGGTTGTGAGCGACGGAAATGGGCGGCCGACAAGATCGGTTCCCACAGCGCCGCCTGTCGCAGCGCGCACGGATGCGGACACCACGATCAGCAGGGCGAAGAGCGGGCCGGCTGCGGATCTGGTGATGCTGACGCGCCTGATGTTGGCGCGCCGGCAAACACCGCGATGGGAACTGCTATGGCGATATCGATTCATGGACGGCATCGTGAGCGAAACCCCCGGCGCGCACAACGGTATTCGCGCAAACCGATATCGCTGAGGCTGTGCTTAGAGCCTGTTTATGATCTTTTTCCGAGTGCGAATGCCCCTGTTCGGGTGGCAGGCAAGGCGCGTCTCGCTGCCAAGCCTGGTGGGCTTGGCAAGAGGCGCAACGCCGCATGCCGCCCGAACAGGGGCATTCCCTTCGGGTTGTCGCCCCACAGCGTGCTGGGGTTTGTTGCACATCCTCGCCGGGCCACCAGCCCGGCTGCGGTGTAGGTCGCGCCCAGCGCGCTGTGGCGCGGCAACGCACTCGCAAAAAGATCATAAACAGGCTCTTAGGGCGCGCGACGGCCCGCTTGCGGATGTTCCTTCAGCCATTCCATCGAACGCCGCACGCGGTCGTAGCCGCTGGGATGATCGTAGAAGACGATCTCTTCCCATTTGCCCGGATGGATTTTGCGGTAGGTACTGAGCCGCATCGCCACGGTCGCGAAGCCGTGCGGTTCACCGGCGGCGTTCAGTCCGTAAGCATCGGCTTCGGCCTCGGCCTGACGGGTGATCGAGTTGCTGACCGGCGTCGCGATGAAGAAAAAAATCGAAAACAGCGCCGAAATCAGCGGCAGGCCGGCCGGGTCGCCGCGGCCCTCCACGCCGAACCGCTGACCCCAGCGGCGCTGCGTCCAATCGAAAGTGACGTGGACGAACCAGAGTCCGAAGGTGATCAACAGGCTCAGATACACCGGCAGCCGCAGCGCGTGATTCAGCACGTAGTGGCCCATCTCGTGCCCCATCACCGCCTTGATCTCCGGCAGCGAGGTCTTGTTCAACAGATTGTCGTTGAGATTGACCCGGGTGGTTCCGGCGAAACCGGACACGTTCGCGCTGACCCGCGTAGTCTGACGCGATGCGTCGAACCATTCGACGTGCTCGGTAGGGACGCGGTTCGCGCGCGCCA
>JANOXT010000005.1:0-2522 GCA_031418555.1 Lysobacterales bacterium
ACCACGCGCAGGCCGGGCACGTTGGTGAACATCGACTCGTTGGCTTCGCTGTGGTGTTCTGGGGCGCGGATACCGCCGCCCCACGGCACGCGCAGCACCATCGGGCAGGTGAGGCGGCCGCGGGTGCGGTAGCGCATGCGCGCTGCGTGACAGACGATGTGATCGATCATCGGGTAGACGAAGCCGTCGAACTGCGCTTCGGCCACCGGGCGCATGCCCTGTGCGGCCATGCCGACGGTAAGACCGGCGATGGTGGTTTCGTCCAGTGGCGTGTCCAGCACGCGCTCGGGCCCGAAGATTTTCTGCAGGCCGGCGGTGGCGCGGAACACGCCGCCGTTGACGCCCACGTCTTCGCCGAGCACCAGCACGCGTTCGTCGGCGCGCATTTCGTGGGCAAGCGCTTGAGTGATCGCTTCGATGAGCGTGATGGGAGCCGGAGCGATAGGTGCTGCATCAGCCATGCTTGCGACCCTCCGCTGCGATGGCTTCAGCGCGCTGCGCCTGCAGATCCGCGGGCATGTCGGCGTAGAGAAAATCGAACATCGCGCTGACCGGTTGCACCGGCGTTTCCAGATAGGCGTTGATCTCGATGTCGATCATCTTCGCGCATTCGTCGGCCCAGGCGCTTTCCTGCGCGTCGTCCCAGAGTGTCGCTGCGGTGAGATAGGTGCGCAGCCGCGCGATCGGCTCGCGCGCCCACGCGGCTTTCACTTCGTCGTCGTTGCGGTAGCGACGCGCGTCGTCGGCGGTGGTGTGGTCGTGCAACCGGTAGGTCATGAATTCGATGACGCTGCCGCCGCCGCCGCTGCGCGCGCGGTCCAGCGCGCGGCGCATGCCTTCCATCACCGCCATGATGTCGTTGCCGTCCACCTGCAGACAGTGCAGGCCGCCGGCGATGCCTTTCTGCGCCAGCGTCGGCGCCCCGGTCTGCGCAGCGCGCGGGACCGAAATCGCCCAGCCGTTGTTGATGATGCACTGCACGAAAGGCAGCGCGTAGGCGCCGGCCGAGTTGATGGCGGCGTAGGTGTCGGTCTTCGAACTGCCGCCGTCGCCGCAGGTGGCCACCGCAACGCGCGGTTCTTTGCGAAGCTTGAACGCCAGCGCCGCGCCGGCCGCGTGCAGGCACTGGGTGGAGATCGGCACGCACCAGGAAAAATCGTGCTTCGGCACCGCGAAATCGTTGCCGCGTTCGTCGCCGCCCCAATACAGCAGCACCTCGCGCGGGCGCACGCCGCGCATGAACTGCGCGCCGTACTCGCGGTAGCTGGGCGCGAACACATCTTCGGGGCGCATCGACGCGCCAATGCCGATATGGGTGGCTTCATGGCCGAGGCACGCGGCATAGGTGCCGAGCTTGCCGGTGCGCTGCAGGGCGATGGCTTTGCTGTCGAAGCTGCGCACCATCAGCATCTGCTTGAACAGCGGCAGCAGCGCAGCGGGGTCCTGGTAGGCGTCGGGCGGCGGTGCGACCAGCGTGCCGTCGGGGCCGAGGTATTGCAGATATTCGATTTCGAAGCGTGCTACGACGGTCATCGTGGGGGTTGTCTGTTGCGTCGGTTCGCGAATCATACCCGCTGCACCTGAAGCGTCCGTTGCGCACCGCGTCATGGGGCTGCCCATGCGACTGCGTATGGCGTATTGCGGCTACGCCTGGATTCTGTTCGCGCAAAAAAAAAGCGCGGCCGGAGCCGCGCTTCTGGTGAGACTCAACGCTGGAACTGCTTACGGCGCGACGATGTTCACCGAGTAGACCGAGGCATCGTTGCTGGGTACCGGGTCGGTGGTCGTGGTCGAACTCACGCGGCTGCTCAGGTTCATGCTGCTTTGCACGAGCTGCGACGGGGCCACGCCGGAGAAGGTGAAGGTGCGGCGTTCATTGATCCCGAAGCTGACGCCGAGCGTGCATACGATCGAGAAGCCGGTCGGTGTGGTGCTGCGCACGCAGATCCAGCCCGGCGGTGCGATCACGTTGGCGTTGGCCAGCGGAATGTCGCCGCTGAACGTCACCACCGCCTGCGGCACCGCATTCGGGCCGGTGTTGCGCACCGGAACCGAGAACAGTGCGGTGCTGCCGGCGCGGATGAAGCCGGACGGGCCGCCGACCATGCGCAGCGAGAGATCCGCGCTGGGCAGGGGCACGGCGGCGACGGCGACCTGTGCGGACGCCGAATTGTCCGTGCTCACGCGGTCGCGGGTCTGCGAGCTCACGGCAGCGGCAAGCCGCAGGGTGCTGGCCGTCTGCAGGGACGGTGCGATCACCGCTGCGCTGAACGCGGCCGTGCCGGTGGCGTCCAGCGATGCGGCCGTGCAGGGGATGGTGGTGGTGTTGTTCACCTGCACCGGCGCAGTGCAGGTCCAACCTGCCGGCGCGGTGACGGACACCGATACCAGCGCGTCGAACACCAGCGCCACGCTGGGGAACGAGGCCTTGTTCGGGCCGGCACTGCTGACGTTGGCGGTGAAGGTGGCGATACCGCCGGCCGCCACGTTGGCCGGGGTGGCCGCAGCGGTGATCGACCGGT
>JANOXT010000006.1:0-4927 GCA_031418555.1 Lysobacterales bacterium
GGCTGTTCTCGAAATAGTCGAAGCCGCGCGTTCGCATGTAGCCATCGCGGATGCCGCGGAAGTCGATCCAGACATGGGTGTATTGATGGCCGAACTGCGGCGCGAAACCGATATGTTCCTGGCTGTGATACGTCCCCCACGTGCGGTCGTACGTGTCGGTCCAGGCCTGCCAGGCGTCCGCGCCTACCGGATGCGTCGGAGATCCCAGCGCAAGCACGTACACCAGCATGGCTTCGTTGTAGCCCTTCCAGTCATGCTCGATAAAGGCCTGGGTTTCGGGGCGCCAGCCCATTGCGATCAGCGGGGGGCGCGCCTGCATCCAGTCCCATTCGACGCGTCGATAAAGAGCCTCCGCAATCGTGCGGATGTCGCGTTCGGCTTCGCTGTCGCGGCTGTAATAACTCTGCGCGAACAGCACGCCCATCATCAGCAGTCCGGTATCGACGCTGGATAATTCCACCCACGCATCGAAGCGCTTGCCGCTGCGCATATCGAGAAAGTGATGATAGAAGCCGCGATAGCCCGCGCGGTCCTTGGCCTCGGGGCCGACCGGCGCATCGCGCAGGAAGCGCAGCGTCGTCAGCGTGCGCGCCGCCGCCTGTTCGCGCGTGATCCAGCGACGCTCGACGCCGATGGGATAGGCCGTCAGCGCAAACCCGGTCGCCGCGATGCTGGAAAACGGCCGCGACGGATGCCGGTCCGGCGCAAGCCCGTTATTCCTGTTGGTGGTTTCCCAGAAAAAATCGAACGTCCGCCGCTCGATATCGTCGAAAAGTGGCGGCAGCGCTGCGGTGTCGGTGCGCGGTAGCGCTTCGAGCATGCCCGGCGCCGCCACGGGGGAATGGCGGCACGCAGCGGACAGTGCGAGAACGGCGGATAACGCAGCCGTTGCGGCGATACGGAACAACGAATGACGCAAGCCAACCTCCTGTGCCGGCGGAGAGGTGGCGGCGGCCCGATGCATCGGGCCGCCGCGAGATGGGTCACCAACTGAAGCCTACGGACACTTTGAACAGCCGGGGCGGCCAGAGGGTGCCGTTGCCGTTGCGACGGCCGAAGTTGACGTTGGTGTCGGGCGACGGCCCGCCTCTCCAAGTGTCGTAGTCGGTGAAGTTGTGCCAATTGAAGACGTTGAACAGATCGCCGCGCACGAAGAATTTGATGTCGGTCCCCGTATCCCATTCTTTTCTCACCGCCACATCGAACTGCTTGAAGCCGATAGCGTCACTGGGAGTGAAGGTGTCGAAAAAACAGTTGTCGAAGCTGGTGGTGTCGTGGCAATTCACCGAATCCTTCGGCGTGGGGCTGGCTAGCGTCAGTTTGCTGGACAGCGTCACCCCCGCGATTTCATAGAGGCCGGTTGCGACCAGCCGGTGTTTGGCGATACCGATCGAGCGCAGAAACGGCTGGCCGTTGAGGTTCGGATAATCGAACAGATAATGCTCGTCCGCGTTCGCGGCGTTGAGCCGGTTTTCCTTGGCGTCGCTGTAGGTGTAGGCCAGCGTGAAACCCCAGGGCGATTGCCGGGTGAAGGGTTTTTCCACCGACAGCAGCAGTTGGGTCACCTTGGTTTCGACGCCGTTGTCGGCCAGGATCAGCGTACCGAAACCGGGGATCGGGAACCCCCACGGCTGGTTGCCCCACGTGGCATTGGGCTTGCCCGGGTCGCGGAAACTGCCGTCGGGCCAGCGGTTGCCGAGCGAGAACACGATACCGTCGTAGCTGCGGACGTGCGCGATCGTCGCCGATGTGGTCCAGTCGTTGCCCATCACCGGAATCACATTACGCATGCCGATGCTGAACTGGTCGGAATACGGCGTCTTGAGGTCGTTGTTCATCAGATTGACCTCCGCGCCCAGATTGGGGTTGGCGGCCACCAGGGCCGAAAGCGCGCCGGGATTGAGATAGCTCGCATTCCAGGCCAGGCAATTGTTGACGCCCACCGTGCAGGGATGGTCCGTGGTGTTGAAGCTGAATGCGTAGCGCGGGAATGTGCTCTTGGACTGCTCCAAGGCCAGATAGTCGAACAGATTGCGGTCGTAGGAGCGCCCCGCTCCACCGAAGATCACGTGGCGTTCGTCCGACGACAGATCGTATGAAAAGCCGAGCCGCGGCTGGAACGCGCCCTTGAATGCGGAACGATTGCTGCCGGAGCTGATGTAATCCTCGATGTCGTAATCGACCTTGGGCCCATGGATATTGGACCAGCCGCGCAGCGCGGTGACCAGATCGGCACGGGTCCGGTAATGCGCGTAGCCCGGCGTGCTTTCGTAGTCGTAGCGCAGGCCGAGATTGAGCGTCAGCTTGTCGTTCACGTCCCAATCGTCCTGAAAATACACGCCGTACTGTCTGTTGGTCGAGGTGATGTTGCGGTCCGGCGTGCCGGCCAGCTGCGAACCGAATTCGACGCGGAACGGAATGAAAGACGCTATCGCGCTTCGGCCCGCATCGCGATTTTCGAAATAATCGACGCGATATTGCGCGTTGTAGGGCTGCTGTTCGAAGGCGTTGATTTCCACCGACTTGAATTTCACCCCCATTTTCATGGTGTGCCGGTCGATGCCGGTAAAAGTGAAGTCGTCCTGCAGCGAATAACCGGTTTGCCCTTTGTCCTGGAAGTCCTGACCGCCGCCCGTATTCAGAATGGTGTCGCCGAACAGATTGCCCGACCGCGAATTGACGATCTGGTAGCCCGGAGCGATGGCGATCGGCCGCGGATTGAAGGCATCGTCTTCCGATGTCAGATGCAGATCGTTGAACCAGCGATCGCTGCTCCACTGCCAGCGCATGTCGACCCGAGTGCTTTCGTTGCCCTTGCTGGAGCCGTAGCTGTTGGTATTGGGGCCATCGCCGATACCGGTCAGTTCTTCTTCGCTGCGCCGCTTGGCGGACAGCTCGATCAGGTGATCGTCGTTGAGCTGCCATGTCAACTTGCCGAAGTACATGTCCTCGTCGAAGGGCGCGCTGGTCGCGCCGAGCAGGCTGGCCAGCTCAGGCGTCAGGTCGGCCGCATCGACAGCGCTGGTGCCGATCCGCACGTCGCGCGGGCGCTCAATCTGTTTGGCTTCATAGGTGGCGAAAAAAAACAGGCGATCTTTGAGAATCGGCCCGGAAAACGATACGCCGTATTGTTCTTCGCTGGACGGCACCTTGCCGGCACCGCGCGCTTCGGCGAAGGTATCGGTGCGCATTTTCTCTGTGGTCTTGTCCCAGAAAAACTGGCCCTGGAACGCATTGGTGCCGGAGCGCGTGACCGCCGTGACCGCGGCGCTGCTGATCTGGTCGTACTCGGCCTTGTAGTTCGAGGTGATGACCTTGTATTCGCCGATCGCGAGCTGGGGAAACGGACTGCCGCTGCTGGAATCCTGGCCGCTGATGCCGCCCTTCAACACGTAGTTCTTTTGACCGACGCCATCGATGAAGACATTGATGCCGTTGGAATTCTGCGCGCCGCCGCGAAGCTTGCTGGAACCGTCGGCACCGGTCTCGAAGATCATGCCCGGCACGGTGTCGGCGAACGCAAGAAAATTGCGCGACGCCTGCGGCAGCGCATCGATCTG
Organism: Lysobacterales bacterium; assembly: GCA_031418555.1. Taxonomy (GTDB): domain Bacteria; phylum Pseudomonadota; class Gammaproteobacteria; order Xanthomonadales; family Xanthomonadaceae; genus Lysobacter_I. Next base: position 3,561 of record JANOXT010000006.1, read on the forward strand.
CTTCCGGCTGACGTAGGTGGCGACTTCGGAGGTTTTGGTTTCGCCCAGCGGCGCACCCACCACCACCACCGTATCCAGATCGTTGCCGCTGCTCTGCACCACCGAATCCCCGTCCACCGTGACCGTTTCGCCGACGCGCAGCACCACATCGCGGCTGGTGGTCTGGCCGCCTGCATCGACGGTGATGCGATAGGCGCCGGGCGGCAGACCGACCAGCACATAGGCGCCGCCGTCGCCGGCTGCCACGCTGCGGCTGAAGCCGGTGGCGGGATTGGTGGCGGTGACCTTGGCATCGGCGGCAACCTGGCCGCGAACGGTGGCGCCGGTGGACTGCGCAAACACTGCAGGTGCGGCCAGCAACAGGACGCTTGTCAGCGCACAGCTCAGCACACTGCGCGCGAACGGGCGTCGGGGCTTTGAAGGTGGGGTGTGACGGCGGGTCGAACGATGTGGTTGGTTCATGGCTTCATCCCTCCCGAGGGCGTTGTTGCATCTGGTGTCGGCAGTTGTAAACGATTACATCCGAACTCAAAAAAAGGGCGTCCACGCCCGGTCATGGATCTCCATCCGATGCGCCGGGGGAACGGCTGGATTCGCGCAGGATCAATTCGGGCACCATCGGCGCAAGACGCGAGGCCACGTCTTCGCCGTTCTGCAGATCGAGCAGCAGCCGCATCGCATGCGCCCCCAGCTCGGGAATATTCACGCGCATGGTGGTCAGCGAGGGCGCGACGTAGCGCGCAATCGGAATATCGTCGAAGCCGGCCAACGCGATCCGGTCCGGCACGCGCAGCCCGCCATGGTTCAGGGCGAACAGGCAGCCAAGCGCCATCATGTCGTTGGCCGCGAACACGGCATCCGGAAGATCTTCGCTGTCCAGCAGCATCTGTCCCGCCGAATGCCCGGAAGCCTCGCTGAAATCGCCGGGCAGCACCCAGGGCACCGCCGTCGGATCGGCTTCCAGAAGCGCATCGCGGTAGCCGCGCAGGCGCTCGAAGGCATCGAAATTGTTCGGCGGCCCGGCGATGAAGGCGATCCGGCGATGCCCCGCCGTCAGCAGGTGCCGCATCATCGTCCGCGCGCCGCCGTAGTTGTCGATGCCGAACGCGACATGCTGGGATTCGGTCGGCTGCGAATTGATCAAGACCGCCGGCAGCGCGGCAAGGTTTTCGCTGAGGAAATCGATATTGCCCACGTGCGGCGACATCACCAGCAGGCCGTCGACCCGGCCGCGCATTGCACGTAGAGCGGACGCCTGCTCTTCGGGATGACCGTGATAGCTCGACACCAGCTGGTGCAGACCGCGGTCGCGGGCGACGTGATCGATGCCGCGGACCAGCTCGGAAAAGAATTCACCGTAAAGATCC
>JANOXT010000007.1:0-4052 GCA_031418555.1 Lysobacterales bacterium
TCAGGATGAAGTCGTAGCGCTCGCGAAGCGGATCCAGCGCGCGGCGCAGGCGCTGTTCGCGACCCGGCTCGTCCATCAGCTCGATTTCGGCGGCGGTCAAGTCGCTGTTGCCGGGCATCAGATCGAAACCCTCCGGTACACGCACGATCACATCGGCGGCGTGCATTTCTTCCAGCATCACGTCGCAGGTGGAGCCGGCCAGCTCGCGCTTGTCCACGCCGCTGCCCATGGTGGCGTTGCCCTGGGCATCCAGATCGACCAGCAGCACGCGCTTGGGCGCCTGTGCGAGCGCGGCGGCGAGATTGACCGAGGTGGTGGTCTTGCCGACGCCGCCTTTCTGATTCGCGATGGCGATGATGCGGGCCATGGAGGGGTCCGGAAGTCTCGGGAGGTCGGGGTAAAGCCGGGTGCCCGTGTCGATGGCGACACGGCCCGACCGCGGATTATGCCTGCTGCCGGCCATGGCTGCCGTCAGTCGATGCCCGGATCTGCCCGGCCGATCGCAACCAGATGCCGTTCTGCGTCCAACCCGGGCACCTTCAGCGCATGCATCTCGCGCAGCGCCCAGCCGGCTGGCAGCGCTGAGATCTCGTCATCGGGGCGCGCGCCCTTCATCGCCAGCAGCACGCCGCCGGGGGCCAGCAGATGCCCGCCGAGGTTGAGAATCTGCGGCAGGGTGGCCAGCGCGCGGGCGGTGATCGCAGCAAATTCACCTGGGCGGTCCAAGGCCTCGATCCGCGATTCCGCCACCTCGGCATTGCCCAGGCCCAGCATCCGCACGGCTTCGCGCATGAACCGCGCCTTCTTGCCGTTGGATTCCACCAGCGTCACCCGCAGGCCGGGCACCGCGATCGCCAGCGGAATCCCGGGCAGCCCCGCCCCGGTGCCAAGGTCGGCCAAAGTCGATACCGATGCCACAAACGGCACCATCGCCAGCGAGTCCAGCAGATGTTTGGTGACCATCTCGCGCGGGTCGCGGATCGCGGTGAGGTTGTAGGTGGCGTTCCAGCGCAGCAGGAGGGCGAGATAGCGCGTCAGCGGCTCCGCCAATGCGGCGTCGAGGCGCAGCGCGCGCAGGCCCGCATCGAGGTCGTTGCGGGCGGCGGCAGGGAGGTCGTGGGTGGTCATGCCGGAATTATGGCGGTTCGGCGATGTAGCGGCGGTAGGGCAGACGGTAGAGCGGACTTCAGTCCGCTGAACCTTTTCCGCGACGTCGCAGCGGACTGAAGTCCGCTCTACCGGCGATGCGAGCTCTACCGATCTGCAGCACGCCATGCCAGTGTCGCCAGATAGTCGGGCGTTGGCCACCACGCTTCAAGCCGCCAGTCCACAGCCGCGCCCAGCGCCGGATGACATACCGTCAGCCGCGGCGCGCTGTAGTCGTCATCGTCCAGCTCAAACCGCAGCTTTTCAAGCCCGAACGACAGCCCGCGGCCGTGCGCCTTCAGCACCGCTTCCTTCGCGCACCACAGCCGGGTGAAGGCGTGCTGCAGCCGCGCGGGCTGGTCGGCCAGCGTCGCCAGCCATGCGGTTTCCTCCGGGGCGAAAAAACGCTGCGCCAGCGCCAGCGCTTTCGGCCGCGGGCGCAACAGTTCGATATCGATGCCGACCCGCATGCCGCCGATCTGTGCGCCCTCGGCATAAGCGGCGATCAGCCAATCGCCGCTGTGGCTCCAGTTGAGGTCGATGTGATGAGTGCCCCCATCCAGATGCGGCCGGCCGAAAGCGTCGCGGGTCAACACCAGCGACTCCGGAGCCAGCCCCCAGGCGTCGGCCAGCCAGACGCGAACCTGCGACTCGGCCACGCCGCCGCGACGCCAAGGCCACCATGCGCATTGCACGGGTCCGAAGCTTGTGGTGTTCGCCAATCGAGTCAAAGCGGACGCGGTTTGAGGGCGGCAGGGCGGCCAGCGTAAGCTAAGCCCGGGGCAGGCACACGGGTGCCGGAACAGCGGGAGCACCCAAACGAATGTCGGCAGCGATTGAAACCTCGGGGCTCGATGCGAATGTATCGCCGTCGCAACGCGTCGCCATCGCCGAGGGCCCCGCACAGCGCGATCTCGCTTTCGACGGCCATGGCCGCACCACCCTGGACCACTTTCTGGCCGAAGTGCGCGGCGTCGCCGCTGAACTGCCCGAGGCGGCATCCGCGATCAATCTGTGCGAAGACCGGTACCGGTTCCTGGTCGCCTTCTGCGCCATCGCCATGCGTGGACAGATCAATCTGCTGCCGTCCTCGCGTACGCCGGCGGCGATCGAAGATGTGCGCCGGCAATACCCCGACAGCTATTGCATCAGCGACATCAACCTCTCGCCCGCACCGCCGCGCCTGCATGTTTTACCCGGGCCGCTCCCGATATTGCGCAGCACCGCGCGCGCGCCACGCATGCCCGAAGTCGATATCGATGCGGTGGCGATGATCGGCTTCACATCGGGCAGCACCGGAACGCCGAAGGCCCATTCCAAGACCTGGGGCAGCCTGCGCACCAGTACCGCGCAGAACGTCGCCGCTCTGCGCCATCTGTGGCCCGATGCGCAACACCTTGCTGTCGTCGCCACCGTGCCGCCGCAGCATATGTACGGAATGGAGCTGTCGGTGCTGCTGCCGCTGCTGGCGCCGGTTGCGGTGCACGCCGGCCGCCCGTTCTTCGCCGAGGATGTCGCCGATGCGCTGGTGCATGCCGATGCGCCCGCGCTGCTGGTGACCACGCCGATGCATCTGCGCGCGCTGGTGGAATCGGGTATCGCGCTGCCGGCGCTGGCCGGCATCGTGACCACGACCGCACCGCTGTCGCAGGCGCTGGCCGCCGCTGCCGAACAGCGCTTCGGCTGCGAAGTGCGCGAGGTGTTCGGCGCCACCGAGATCTGCATCGTCGCCCATCGCCGCACCGCGCGCGACGAGGCATGGACCGCGTTTCCCGGCGTGCGCCTGCATCCGCAGCCCGACGGCACGCTGGTGGAAGCGCTGCATCTGCCCGTACCGGTGGCGCTGGCCGATCTGGTCGAACTGCGCGCCGACAACACCTTTGTGCTGCGCGGCCGGCAGTCCGATCTGCTGGAGATCGCCGGCAAACGCGCCTCGCTGGGCGACCTCACCCGGCGCCTGCAATCCATACCCGGCGTGATCGATGCCGTGGTGCTGCAGCTCGACGCCTGCGACGTGACCGGCGTGCGCCGCATCGCCGCGCTCGCGGTCGCGCCGGGCATCGACGAAGCGTCGATTCTGCGCGCGCTGCGGCTGAGCATCGACCCGGTGTTTCTGCCGCGCAGGCTGCGTATCGTTGACGCGTTGCCGCGCAATGACAGCGGCAAGCTGCCGCGTGAGGCGCTGCTGCGGCTGTTGCGCTGAGCGCGCCGGTCTCTACGCAGGTTTGCGCCGCGCTATGATCTGGGCCGATTGTTCTTTTCGATTTTCCGACCGGGGGCAACACATGGCAGGCGCAGGCGGTACACCCGGCGGAGTCGGGCAATTCTTCATCGGTCTGATGTGCGCCGTGGCCGGCGGCTGGCTGTTGACCAATCAGGTGTCGGTCAGCTCCGGTGGCATGTGGAACATCTACGGCTACAACGGCTTCGGCCTGTCGTTGATTCCATTCATCCTCGGCACCGGCCTGATTTTCTTCAACGGCAAGTCGATCGTCGGCTGGCTGCTGCTGGCGGCGGGTCTGGTGATCGTGTTGGTCGGCATCCTGTCGAATCTCAACATCTATTTCCGGCCGACCAGCCTGTTCAACACGCTGTTGATGCTGGCACTGCTGGCGGGCGGGATCGGGGCAATGGCGGCCGCGCTGCGCACCACGCCGGCGCCGAAATCAGACAAGCCATAGCGCTTCGCGCGTCCTTTGGCCGCGCCTTGGAAACAGCCTGCAGAATGCATTCCTGTTTTGGCGCTGTCGTGCAGAACGCCGCTGCAAAACGGCGAAAACCCGGCAAATTGGGCTGTTTTGCAGCGGAAATGATGTCTGCCTGAACGACATCGGCGGGGTTCGGCCGCAACCGCCGATTGCCCTCAAGCTTCATCGGCGCGACAGCAGCGCGGTTTCGGGAAACGC
>JANOXT010000008.1:0-2527 GCA_031418555.1 Lysobacterales bacterium
GGCGGTGGCGGCGGCAACGCATCTTCCGGCGGCGGCAGCGCCAACGGCGCGATGCGGCAACGCATGCTGGAACGGGTGAATCAGCAGTTCGCTGCGTTCCGCGGCGTGCTGCGCGACCCGCAGCGCCATCAGTGGGATGCCGCGATCAATGCGCTGGTCAGTGCGCGCCGCGCGCCGGTGTACGTGCTGGCCGATGGCAAGCCGAAGCAGACGATGGTGCGCGTGGGCGCGTCCGACGGCAGCAGTACCGAGATCGATGGCGCACTCAAGGCCGGCGATACGGTCGTCATCGGCGTGCAGACGGCGGAGCAGACCAAGTGAATGCGGCGGTTCGCGCAGATCATGCGCATCCGGTCATCGAGACGCGGGCGCTGAGCAAGATTTACGCGGCAGGCAGCGAGGCGGAGGTGGTTGCGCTCAGGGATGTGGACCTGAGGATCGAGCACGGCGAATTCGTCGCGATCATGGGGCCGTCGGGCTCCGGAAAATCCACGCTGATGAATCTGATCGGCTGTCTCGATACGCCGACATCCGGCACGTATCTGTGCGACGGCGTCGATGTCGCGACCCTCGATGCGGAGGAACGCGCTGCGCTGCGCCGGGACAAGATCGGCTTCGTGTTCCAGGGCTTCAATCTGCTGTCGCGGATGAGCGCGCAGGACAACGTTGCGATGCCCTTGAGCTACGCGCGCGTGCCGCCGGCCGAGCGCCGCAGCCTGGCCGCGGAAGCGCTGACCGCGGTCGGTCTTGGCGATCGCATGCGTCATCGTCCCAGCGAGCTCTCCGGCGGTCAGCAGCAGCGCGTGGCGATCGCGCGCGCATTGATCCACCGTCCGGCGATCCTGATGGCCGACGAACCCACCGGCGCGCTGGATTCGCGCACCGGGCAGGAGATCCTGGCGCTGTTCGAACGTTTGCGCGGCGAGGGCCACACCATCATTCTGATCACCCACGATGCCGAAGTGGCGGCGCACGCCGACCGCACCTGCGTGATGCGCGACGGCGAGCTGCATGCGATGGAGTCCGCTGCATGAGCGCCGACGCTCGCGGTCCGCAAACCCGCGCGGCCGGCGGCATGACACTGGCCGAAGTGCTGCGCACCGCGCTGTTCGCGCTGCGCGGCAATTGGTTACGCAGTGCGCTGACATCGCTGGGCGTCATCATCGGGATCGCGGCCGTGATCGTGATGGTGTCGGTGGGCCAAGGCACCCAGGCGGAGATCGAAAAACTCGTCTCGGGCCTCGGCTCGCAGCGCCTCGATATCGGTCCCGGCGCGGGTCGCGGTTTCGGCGGTGTGCGGGTCAGCGCGAGTAGTTTCTTCACCCTGACCGAAGACGACGCGGAGGCGATCCGTCGCGAAGTGCCCGGCATCCAGTACACCAGCGCGCAGCTGCGCGGCAGCATCCAGGCGGTGTATGCCGAGAACAACTGGTCCAGCTCGTGGCAGGGCGTGCAGCCCGACTGGTTCGAGATCAACGGCTGGGAGCTGACCAGCGGCCCGGGGCTTGAATCCCGCGATTACAGCAGCGCTGCGAAGTCGGCGGTGATCGGCGAAACCGTGCGCCGCGAGTTGTTCGGCGAGGAAGACGCGGTCGGTCAGACCATCCGCCTCGGCCGCGTGCCGTTCACGGTGACCGGCACGCTGAAATCGAAAGGGCAGGGCGGTTTCGGCCAGGACCAGGACGATCTGATCGTGATTCCGCTGGATACCGCGCGTCGGCGCATGTCCAGCAACGCCTCGCTGCCGCCCGGCGCGGTGCAGCAGATTTCGGTCGGCGTCGCCGATCCCGACGGTCTGTCCGCCGCGCAGGCCGAGATCGAAGCGCTGCTGCGCCAGCGCCACAAGATCCAGCCCGGCGAAGACGACGACTTCAACGTGCGCAACCTCGCCGAGATCGTCGCCACGCGCACGCAGACCACCAAACTGATGTCGTGGCTGCTGGGCGCGGTGGCCGGTATTTCGCTGATCGTCGGCGGCATCGGCATCATGAACATCATGCTGGTGTCGGTGACCGAGCGCATCCGCGAAATCGGTCTGCGTATGGCGGTCGGCGCCGGCCCGCGCGACATCCGCCGCCAGTTTCTGGCCGAAGCCATGCTGATCTCGCTGATCGGCGGCGTCATCGGCATCGTGCTTGGGGTGATCGGGGCGCTGATGGTCAGCAAGATCGGCGCATTGCCGGTAGCGCTCAACGGCAAGGTCATCGGTCTGGCTGCGGGCTTTTCCATCGCCACCGGGTTGTTTTTCGGTTACTACCCTGCAAGCAAAGCGGCGAAGCTCGACCCGATCGAGGCGCTGCGGCAGCAGTAGCCGCGACGCCGATCTGCTTGCATATGGATCTGGATACCTACCGTCGTCTGCGTGTCGAAGCGCGCCGCCACGCGCGCAGCGTTACCGATGCCGAAGATCTGCTTCAGGATGCGCTGTTGATCGCATTGGAGCGCGGCGACGAAGATCGCGTCACCTTGTCGTCGGCATGGTTGGCCGGCGTGCTGCGTAATCAGGCCGCGATGCAGGCGCGCAGCG
>JANOXT010000009.1:0-2705 GCA_031418555.1 Lysobacterales bacterium
GCCGCTGGCGACGCTGTCGGTGATTCTTGGCGACTGGCGGCGGATGCCGCCGTTCACCGAACAGCCCGAACTGCAGCAGGAAATCGACGAAATGCAGACCCAGCTCGCGCGCTGCAAAACCATCGTCAGCGGCATCCTGCGTTCGGCCGGCGATGCGCGCGGTGAAGCGCCGACGGAAACAACAGTGCATCTTTTTCTCGATGATCTGGTCGACGAGTGGCGCACCACGCGTCCGGTGCGCACCTTCGACTATCGCAACAGTTTTGGCGACGATTTACCGATCATCTCCGATTGGGGCCTCAAGCAGATGATCCATAACGTGCTGGACAATGCGCTGGAGGCGTCGCCCGACTGGGTCGGGTTTTATGCGTCGCGCGATCAGGGGCAGCTGGTGCTGCGCGTGCACGATGCGGGCCCCGGCTTCGCCCCGGCGATGCTGGCAAAGTTCGGCAAGCCTTATCAGTCCAGCAAAGGCCGCGCCGGCGGCGGCCTGGGCCTGTTTCTGTCGCTCAACGTGGCGCGCAGTTTGGGCGGCAGTATTTCCGCACTCAATCGCGACAGCGGCGGCGCTGCGGTCATCATGCGTCTGCCGCTGGCGGCGATCACCCACGGAGAGATGCACGATGACGACCTCGCCTGAAACGATCGATACGACTGCATCCGACACCACTGCATCAGACATCGCCGTGCTTGGACCGCGCGAACTGTTGATCGTCGAAGACGACGCCGCATTCGCGCGCACGCTCAGCAGGTCCTTCGAGCGTCGCGGCTACGCGGTGCGCACGGCGGCCAACCTCAGCGACGTCATCGCATTGTTGTCCGCATGGTCGCCCGGCTATGCGGTGGTCGACCTGAAACTGCAGGCCGGCGACTCCGGCCTGGCCTGCGTGCAGGCGCTGCACGCGCACGATGCCGACATGCTGATCGTGGTACTGACCGGCTACGCCAGCATCGCTACCGCGGTGGAAGCGATCAAACTCGGCGCCTGCAATTATCTGGCCAAACCCTCCAACACCGACGACATCGAAGCCGCATTCGGCCGCGCCGTCGGCGACGCCACGGTAGAACTCACCCAGCGCCCCACCTCGATCAAAACCCTGGAGTGGGAGCGTATCCACGAAACATTGGCCGAAACCGGTTTCAACATCTCCGAAACCGCGCGCCGCCTCGGCATGCACCGCCGCACGCTGGCGCGCAAGCTGGGCAAACATCGGGTGAAGTGATGCGGGCGGCATGCGTGCCCACTCAAGCCATCGAACGGGACGAAGATCTACCCGCCATCGGTGATCGTCTTTGCTGCCGTCATCGACCGGCAGGGCAGGCAATCATGACCAGAAGCGCATCAGCAGCCAGACCGGAACGCCGACGTAGAACAGCAGGCGGCCGAGATGTTCCAGCATGTTTCTGACATCGATCGCACGCCCGGGACGCAGTGCCAGCGTCAGCCCGGTGCCCGCCTCGATCGCGACCCGCAGCGTCGCCGCGAACAGCACCAGACCGATCGCCCACGATGCCCACCAGAGCACCAGCGCAGTGAGGTAAGCCTGCAGGCCGAACGTGTGGTACTCGCCGAAGGTGCCGCCATAGGCGATGTGCTGATGCAGCCGGAATGCAGGCAGCGCCGGCACCAGCGGAAACAGCGCGAACTTCACGACGGGGTGATCGAGGACCCGGTGGCGCGCTGCGGCCAGACGCGTGCGCGCATACGCCGCGGCACGGCCGGTCAGCGCATCGGCAAGCGTGCCCGGTGCGCCCGCGCGGATCAGCGCGTCGATCAAGGCCGCCGGATCGGCCACCGCGATCCCTCGCGACCAGCGCCGGCCCGAAACCAGACGCAGCCATACGCCCGTGACCGGAAGCGGAAGCGCCCACGGCTCGACGGCGGCGATGTCTTTCGCCGCGATGTCGATGCGCTGTTCGCGCTGCGCCAGCACCAGCGCTCCGCGCTCCACGCGCATCGTCGCGGCACCGGCGCGCGCGATGCACCAGGCCGCGGCCAACGGGGCCAGCACCAGCGCTGCGAACATGCGCATCTGCGCCAGCGGGTTCATCGGCTCGCCATCGCCAAGCCAGAGCGTAGCGCCCATCCACAGCAGGCCTGCGCCGGCGCACAGACGCAGCAGTGCCGACGCGATGCGCCATGCCGGTGAGAGCACCGTGGCGTCGGTCCGATACGGTTCCTGCACCGCTGTTGTCGCAGGGGACGGCGTCGCCTTGGCGCCCGCTGCACGCTTCAGCGCCCCGGCGGCCCACGGCAGCGCCAGCAGCCCCAGCGCGAGCAGACCCGCGCGGCCCACCCAGTCGCCCCAGGCCACCATCAGGGTCGCGGGCGGCTCCCGTACCGACACTTCGCCGATCAACAGCGTCTGTTCGCCCATCGCGGTGGCCGCAACCACGCTTCCGGCCGCATCGATTACCGCGCTGATGCCGTTGGCGGTCACCCGCATCTGCGGCAGACGGGTTTCGATGCTGCGGAACGCCGCCACCCGCAGATGCAGCTCAGCGCCCACCGGGTGATCGGTAAACCAGGAGTCGTTGGACATCCCCAGGATCGCTCGCGCCCCCAGCCGTGCCCCATCGATCGCAAGGCCGGCGTCGGTGTCGTCCAGACAGATCATCGGCAGCACCGGAATCTCGCGCCCGTCGGCCAGACGCAGCGGAAACACGCGTGCGCCGTCGCCCGGCCGCCAGGTGCCGGCCCACGG
>JANOXT010000010.1:0-4455 GCA_031418555.1 Lysobacterales bacterium
ACGGTCAAAGGCGTCGGGCGACAACTCGCCTACCGCATCAAGTTGCGCTTGAAGGACTGGGTTCAAAGCAAGAGGCTCATGGAAAACCATGAGCCTCTTGGACTGCTACCCCTGCGTCAATGCCTTAACTGACTGGCATTAGGTCAAGACCCGCCCTACAAGAGCTGAGCCGTTGTACCTATAGTGACGTAGCCCGGGTCGATGGCCAGCCTATAAGCTTTGGCGAAGGTAATAATTTCAAGCAATCCGATCAAATGAGAACAGCTTGGACAGCGGATGTTTGCGGCGTTCGATCAGCGCACGGATCAGTCCGGCACCGATCATCGAATAGGTGATGCCGTTACCGCCATAGGCCATCGCGAAATGGACGCGCTTGCCGTGCTGCGCATGCGGCCCGAAGAACGGCAGCCCGTCCTCGGTTTCCGCGAATGTGCCGCCCCACGAGAATGCAGGCACGATCGCAAGATTCGGGAAAAGCGATTTCAGTTTCCTTGTCAGAATGCGCGCTTTCTTTTCGACGCGCCGGTCGCGACGCGCAGGGATATCGATGGCATCGTCTTCTCCGCCTACCAGCAGACGGCCGTCGCCGGTGCTGCGCAGATACAGATAAGGGCGTGCCGATTCCCACATCATGGTGTCGCGCAATGCACCGAGCGCTTCAGCGTTGATCGGGTCGGTGATGAAAGCATAGCTGCTCCGGTTTTTCGCGACGCGCTGGCTGAGCCATTGCTGATTGGCGTAGCCCGCAGCCAGTACCACGTGTTTCGCGCGGATCGTGGCGCCGGAATCGGTTCGCAGCGTGACGCTTCTGGATGTGGCGTCCAAGGCGCTTATCGCCGTACGGTCGTGAACGGCGCCACCGTGTTTGACGACCCGCGCCAGCAGCCGATAGGCCATGCGGTAGGGGTCGATCCGCGCAGCGAGTGAGCTGAGGATCGCTGCCGGCGCATCGAAACCGAAACGTTCGCGCACATCGCCGCGTTCCAACCATTCCATGTCGAATCCGTGCCGTGCCCGCATCGCGAATTCATCGCGCATGGCCGGGACATTCCAACGTCGACTGGCGTAGTAGAGGCTTTGCATACGCGCGAAATCGACATCTTTCACTTCGCCCGCCAGCGCCTGCAACATCGGAATCGCCTGCGCGCATGCGCGGTATGCCAATGCCGCATTGTCTTCGCCGTAGTCTTTGGCCAGGTCGACCATGTGCGTGTCGATCTCGTATTGAAGCAGCGCAGTGCTGGCTGCCGTACTGCCCCAGCCGACATCGCGCTGCTCGATCACCGCGACGTCGTGGCCATGGGTCGATAGTTCGTGCGCGATCAGCGATCCGGTGATGCCGCCGCCAATCACGGCAATGTCGCATGCAATATCGCTTTCAACAGCAGGAAAGGCGGCCATCAGTCCGTTTTTCATTGCCCAATAGGGATAGCCGCTTTTCAGATCCATGCTTGCTCTCCGTGATATGACGGGACAGTGCTCGGGCATAGACTAAACACCCTGCGAACATGGGATTGGATAAATCTTTCTTTCGTGCCGATTGCAAGATGCGTGCGGCCAAGGTTGCATTTCGAACGACCCGCAGCAGTCTTGATTGAATCAGTGCAGGTTAAATGAATTTTTCCTTTCCACGAGATCGTTCATGGCGCGGTTTTCACGTCAGCGCCTTCGCTACGGACTACGGTAGGCAATCAGCAGCTTGTCTGCCTTACCGACGTGAGGGATTGCCATGGCCACGGCCAAGAAGACAGCAAATACGCGCAAATCTGACGCGCAACAATCACCCGCAAAAGTTTCGGCCGGCGCAGCCGCTGTGGGCAACGGCGGAGAAACCCAGCAGCAGGCCGAGGGAACCCACCCGGTGCTTACGACAGCCCAGGGTATCGCGATTGCCGACAACCAGAATTCGCTGACGCCGACGCCGCGCGGGCCGACCTTGCTGGAGGATTTCATCCTTCGCGAAAAGATCACCCATTTCGATCATGAGCGCATTCCAGAGCGCATCGTGCACGCGCGCGGCAGCGCAGCGCACGGCTATTTTGAGCTGACCCACTCGCTTGAGCGTTACACCACCGCGGACATCCTCACCAGGAAGGGCGTCAAAACGCCGGTGTTCACCCGTTTCTCGACCGTCGCGGGCGGCGCCGGCTCCGTCGATACGCCGCGCGACGTGCGCGGTTTTGCGGTGAAGTTCTACACCACCGAGGGCAACTGGGATTTGGTGGGCAACAATATCCCGGTGTTTTTCATTCAGGACGCGATGAAGTTTCCGGATCTCATCCATGCGGTGAAGATGGAGCCGGATCGCGGCTTTCCGCAGGCGGGCAGTGCCCACGATACGTTCTGGGATTTCATCTCGCTGATGCCCGAGAGCATGCACATGATCATGTGGGCGATGAGCGACCGGACCATTCCGCGCAGCCTGCGGACGATGGAAGGGTTCGGCATCCACAGTTTCCGTTTGCTGGATGCCGAAGGGCGCAGCACGTTCGTGAAATTCCACTGGCGGCCGGTGCTGGGGATCCAGTCCACGGTGTGGGACGAAGCGGTGAAACTGCAGGCGGCCGACAACGATTTCCATCGCCGCGATCTGTGGGAATCGATCGATGCCGGGCAGTATCCGGAGTGGCAGTTGGCGGTGCAGTTGTTCACTGAGGAGGAAGCGGAGCGCTTTGCTTTCGATCATCTTGATGCGACCAAGCTTATTCCTGAGGAGCTGGTGCCGCTGCAGACGATTGGCCGGATGGTGCTGGATCGCAATCCGGACAATGTGTTCGCGGAAACCGAACAGGTCGCCTTCTGCCCTGCGAATATCGTGCCCGGCATCGACTTCAGCGACGACCCTCTGCTGCAGGGCCGCCTGCATTCCTACCTCGACACGCAGCTGTCGCGATTGGGTGGCCCGAACTTTCACCAGATTCCGATCAATGCGCCGAAATGTCCCTTCGCCAATCATCAACGCGATGGGCACATGCAGATGGAGGTGCCGAAAGGTCGGGTTGCGTACGAACCATCGAGCCTAGACCCCCAGTCGCCGCGGGCCAGTCGTGCGCTTGGCTATCGGCATTTCGCGCAGACGCCGGACGATGGCAGGAAAGGACGCATCCGGCCGGCGACGTTCGCCGACCACTACAGCCAGGCCCGGATGTTCTTCCGCAGTCAGAGTGGATTGGAACAGGCGCACATGGCCTCGGCGCTGGTGTTCGAGCTGTCGAAAGTCGTCACGGCGCATGTGCGCGAAGCGATTGTCGGCCATCTGCGCAATGTGGATGAGTCGCTCGCATCGCGGGTTGCCGACGGCTTAGGGATGCAGTCGCTGCCCGATGCGCCCGGGCCCGCTGTGCCGGTATTGGATCTGCCGCTGTCGCCCGCGCTGCGGATCATCGACCGTATGCAGGACACGTTGAAGGGTCGCTGCATCGCTATTCTCGTCGCAGAAGGCTCCGACGCAACGTCCATTGCCGCCATCCGGTCCGCTGCCGTCAAAGCCGGTGCACGGGTGAAAATCGTAGCGCCTAAACTGTCTGTGGTGCTGTCCGACGGCAAACGCTTGGATGCGGACGGTCAGCTGGCCGGTACGCCATCAGCCACGTTCGATGCGGTAGTCAGCTTACTGAGCGGACCGGAGGCCGAGAAGTTGGCGAAAGACAGTGCGGCGACGGACTGGTTCCGCGATGCGTTCGGTCATCTCAAAGCGATCGCAGCCTGCAAAGGCACGCACATGATTCTCAAAGCCGCCGGGATCAAGCCGGATCGCGGCGTGGTTCCGCCCGAAGAGATCGAGGCATTCCTGACCTTGGCGCGCACGCGGCAGTGGGCGCGGGAGAACACGATCCGCACGCTTGCCTGAATCTGCGCCGGACCGGATGAAGGTCCGGCGCTTTCTGTGAGCAGTGCAGGCGTTGTTTTCCTCAGTCCGCGAATGGCTTCAACGGCTTGATCACGCTGAATTTTTCTTTCTGCGGCTTCTCCTCCAATGGAGGGAAGTCGATCGGCTCGGATTTGACTGCGGTATCCGGCAGCCGATCCAGCAGGTCGCGGATCAAGGTCAGCCGCCCGCGCTTCTGTTCGTTGAAATCGACCAGGGTCCAGGGCGCTTGTTTGGTGTGCGTGGCCTTGAGCATCGCTTCGCGCGCCTTGGTGTAGTCGCTGTATTTGCTGCGCGCTTCCAGATCGATCGGCGACAGCTTCCAGCCTTTGAGCAAATCTTCGCGACGTTCGGCGAAACGTTTTTCCTGTTCTTCCTGGTCGCAGCACAGCCAGTACTTGAACAGCAGGATGCCATCATCGATCAGCATGCGTTCGAAGATGGGCGACTGTTCGAGGAAGGCTTTCACCTGCGCGTCGTCGGCGTAGCCCATGACTTTTTCGACGCCGGCACGGTTGTACCAGCTGCGGTCGAACAGCACGAGTTAGCCGGCGGCGGGCAGGTGCGGGACATAGCGCTGGAAATAC
>JANOXT010000011.1:0-5629 GCA_031418555.1 Lysobacterales bacterium
GCAGTGCCACAGGCCGTCTGCCACTTGGGTCGGGCGCTTGAATGCGGCCAGCACCTTGCGCACTGCGCGCTTCAGGTCGCGACCGGAGGTATTGGGCGCGCGCATGCCGGGCGAGTCGACGTACAGCACCGGCAGGCTGCGCGCGAGCCGGATCGCGACATGGTGGCTGCTGGTGCGGTTTTCCGCGTACCAGTCGTTGCCGAAATAGACGATGCCGTAGCCTTGCAGCGCGGACATCGGAGAAGACTCATTCATCGCGCCACCATCCGATCAGCCATGCGGTGCCGCCGTGATGAATCCATTCTTTGTGCAGACCCGGCACCGCGTCGAGATGCGGGCCGATGCGGCCGCAGGCCGGCGCGAAAAACGTCACCAGTCCGTTGCGGCTGAGATGACGCATGTGTGCGATGGTCTTGTCCGGTTCGCTGAGGTAATAGAGCACTTCGCAGGCGGTGACCAGATCGAAGCGATGCCGCTGGTCGCCCCAGGGCTGGCCGAAAATATCCGTGGCTGCGAACTGCGCCTGCGGCAGCCGCTTGCGGGCGCGCGCCACCGCTTGCGCACTCACGTCGACGCCGTACTGCCGGTCGGAGAGCCGAGCCAGATATTCGGTTTGATGGCCTTCGCCGCAGCCCAGTTCGAGCACCGTACCGACCCGGCCGAAGGCCCGTTCGATCACTGCGTTGGTGGCCTCGAACCGCGCGCGCTCAAGCGTGGAGGCCATATTCCAAGGATCTTCGACCGTATAGGCCAGATCCAGACGTTCGAAGTTGTCGCTGCCGCCGGCGCCGCGCAGCGCGTATTTCATCCACAGACGACGGCGCGCCTTGCGCAGCAGGGTAATTGTTTTCGCCAGCATGCTGCCGTTCAATCGCACGCGCGGTCATCGGGCGGCACGGCACGGACGCGCGTATCGCGCGCAGCCGACACCCGCAGCGGACGCAGCGGCGAGCTGTACCAGCCCACCACCTTGTCGCAGCGGAATTGCACCCAGGACGGGCCATAGCTCCAGCGCAGCGCATGCATATCGAACGGTTCCCCCAGAATGTTCCGCACCGTGTCTTTCCCCATCCCCGGTGCGATCGCACGCGCAGCCGGCGGACGCTTCGCTACGGTCTGCGGAAGCTCTTTGCTGCCGGGGATCGAATCGAGCATCGCATCGCGATCCGTGTCGGCGGCGCGATTCCGGCCGTTTGCGGCCTCGTTGTCGACGACCCGCCAAGCCAAGATGGCCATGGCGACCAGCGACACGACTACAAAGTAACGCGGCATTCTGCCAAATCCGGACGCAGGGCGCTCGTTTGCGTGCCGATCGCCTGCCAATGCAGAGCTGCGGACTGCGGAGTCCAACCCTTGCGGGGACAGTGGGCCCAAGGCCATCGCGCCGGGCATCCGCTGATAAAGCGCGTGGAAATCCAGCGTAGCGTCGTAGAGACGGTTCAATTGCTGCAGCCGTCCGGTATCCTCTGCGCTTCCGCCCTGGTCCGGGTGCAGCTTCGAGACGCGTCGCCGCCACGCACCGCGCAGCTCGGCGAGCGAGCAGGTCGAATCGATCGCGAGTTCGCGATATAACGCACCGAAATCGGTGTCCTCGGCCATGTCCCGCTCCATCGCCGGCAGTCTTGCAAGGCGCGCAGTGGACCGCGTTGGCCGCGCGAATGCAAGCAGCGGCTGCATCGTCCGGGACTGGGCGGAAATTGCGTTATCGTTGGAAATACGGGGGGTTCGATGGGCGTGACGGTGGGAGGAGCGGATATCGGATCGAGCGAAACACCGTCGGCCGGTCGTCGTCCGAGGTTGGCGCGTGCCTGCCGCCGAATGGGCGCGCTGCCGGTGATCGGCTGGGTACGGGCCGCATTACGCAACGATGTGCGCATCCTCGCCTATCACCGCGTGCTTGAGGCGGCGGAGCCGGAGGGCTTCCGTTTCGACCCCGAACTGATCAGCGCATCCAGCCGCGCTTTCCGCCAGCAGATGGCCATCGTCAAGCGTCGCTTCGCGCCCATGCGTTTCGAAGAACTGATTGACTGTCTCGACCGCGGCCGGCCGGTGCCGCGGCGCGCGGTGCTGATCACCTTCGACGACGGCTACGACGACAACTACCGCTGCGCATGGCCGATCCTGCGCGACGCCGGTCTGTCGGCGATGTTTTTCGTCTCCACCGGGCATATCGATTCGGGCCGGCCGTATGCGTTCGACTGGCTGGTGCATATGCTGTGCACGACCCGCGCCGAACGGCTTCAGGTGCCCGGGCTGGGCATCGACTGGGCTTTGCCGGACGACCTTCACGCACGCCGTGAACTGTCCAGCCGGCTGCTCGACAGCATCAAGTCGCTGGACGCGCATGCACAGCAAGCGTTGATCGACCGTTTGCAAACCGAATGGTCGCTGCCTGCGGATGCGGGACATGTCGATTGCCGGCCGATGACCTGGACGCAGCTGCGCGAGATGCGCGCGGGCGGGATGGAAGTCGGTTCGCACGGGGTGGATCACCGCATGCTGGCGAAAATGCCGACTGCGGAGATGCGCGACGAAATCGCGGCATCCAAACGTACGATCAAGCGCGAGCTGGGATCCGAGGCCCGGGTGATCTCATATCCCGTTGGCGGTCTGGACGCTTACAACGACGAGGTCGCCGCCGCAGTGCGCGATGCGGGCTATCGCATGGCCTGCAGCTATCTTGCCGGCCCCGAAGCGCTGCGTGCGGACGCGCGCTACGCGATGCGGCGGATTCCGATCGAACGGCAGATGGACGCGGACTGGTTCGAAGGCGTGCTGGCGCTGCCCGAAGTGTTTTGCCATCGTTCGCGGACGCGGAGCGGGTAACACGCATCATGTTCATCGCGATGATGTTCTATCTGCTTCTGGTGCTGATCCGGCCCCAGGACTATCCGGCTCTGGTCGACAGCGTTGGTTTGCCGCTGCAGCCGATCATGCTGATCACCGCGGCCGGATTCTGGCTGTTGTCGCCCAGAAAGCATTTCGATGCGCCGCAATATCCGCTGCTGCTGATGTTTTTCTGCGTACTGCTGCTGTCGCACGTGTTCAACGGTTGGCTGGGCGGCGCGATCGAACAGGTAGGCAAGTTCGCGCCGGTGGTGCTGGCGTTCGTGGTGTTCGCCAATGGCCTGGACCGCCGCGGCCGGATTCTGAAGATCATGGCGATCTTCGCGCTGTGCGCCGCAGTGCTCGCGGTGCACGGTATCGAGCAGCAGCAGATCGGCGTCGGCTGGACCGGTATCGAGCTGTCGCAGGGCACGCGCATTCAATACGTCGGTATTTTCAACGACCCCAATGATCTGGGCCTGCTGTTCGTGACCTGTGTTCCGATGGCGGCGTTTCTGAGCGGTCGCGGCGGCATGATGGGGCTGCGCCGTCTGTTCTGGCTGACAGTGACCGGTGTGCTGGTCTATGGCGTGTATCTGACCGATTCCCGCGGCGCGCTGCTGGCGCTGCTGGCGGTGATGGGCATCTACATCTGGCAGCGCAAGGGCCTGTTGATAGCAGGTGCGTTGGGCGCCATGGCGGTCGCAGTGTTGTTGGCGCTGCCGTCGCGTTTCAGCGAGATCGATGCCGAAGAGGAGTCCGCGCAGGGGCGCGTCGAATCCTGGTACGAGGGACTGCAGATGTTCCAGAGCCATCCCGTGTTCGGCGTCGGCCCGGACCAGTACACCGATTACAACCCGCTGACTGCGCATAACTCGTTCGTGCTGATCCTCGCCGAGACCGGCATCATCGGTTACACGCTGTGGCTGGCATTCGTGATCTATTGCTTCCGGATGATGTGGGCCGGGTCGCGTCCGTCCGCACCGCCGGTCTGGGACGACAGCGGCGAAGACGATA
Organism: Lysobacterales bacterium; assembly: GCA_031418555.1. Taxonomy (GTDB): domain Bacteria; phylum Pseudomonadota; class Gammaproteobacteria; order Xanthomonadales; family Xanthomonadaceae; genus Lysobacter_I. The sequence goes on from JANOXT010000011.1 coordinate 3,844, forward strand.
TCGATGAAAACGATTTCGACGACCAAGCCGACGGCACCCGTTTGGAAACGCGCGATGGAAGCGTGGACACCGCAGCGCTGGACGCGACCATCGACGAAGGCCGTGCGATTGCGCTGACGCTGCTGCTGTCGTTGGCCGGTTTCTTCACGTCGGCATTTTTTCTCAGCCGAAGCTACGTCATCATTCTGTATCTGCTGGCGGCGCTGGTGGTGGCCCACTATGCGGATATCCGGCGGGACAGTCCCGATCTGCCGCGTTTCCCGCTTGCCGACGATGCGATCCTGTGGCCGGTGGTCGGCGCAGGCAGCGCCATTTTTCTCTACATCGTGGTCAAGCTTCTTCTGGTGATGCAATGACGCTCCGTGCCCGTACGCTCCGCAATACGCTGTTCTCGTCGGTTGCGATGTACACCGAATTCGCGCTCGGCATGCTGACTTCGATCGTGATCGCACGTCATCTGGGCCCGGAAGGCTTCGGCGCCTACAGCGCGGTGATCTGGCTGGTGGGCATGGGCGTGGCCGCGACCAACTCGGGCACCGCCAGTGCCGCGATCAAGTTCGTCGCGGAGCTGCGCGGCGGCGGCAGGGAGACGCTGGTGCGTCCGCTGATCGCTTACCTGCGCCGCGCGCAGCGCGCGTTTCTGGCGATCGTGCTGACGATCGGCGCGATGGCGCTGTGGTTCGCGGGGCACCGCGTGGCGCCGGGCTTCGATCACGGCATGCTGTTCGTGTTTCTGGTGATCGCGGTATCGCTGCGCGCCGGCTACATGTTCAACATCGGCGTGGCCAAAGGGCTGGAGAATTTCCGGATCAATGCGATGGTCGCGGTGCTGTCGACGCCATTGAATCTGGCGATGGTGGTGCTGGTGATGTGGTTCGACATGCCCGTGGAGTGGCTGCTCGCCGTGTTCCTGATCTCCAGCGTGATGTTCTACACGATGTCGCGCGCGCAGCTGCAGCCGCTGCTGCCGCCTGGCGAAGACCGCCCGAACCTGCCGGACGATCTGGTGCCGCGGGTGCGTCGGCAGATGCTGTACAGCACGCTGATCGTCACCGTCGGGTTCATGGCTGCGAGCGAAATCGAAGTGCTGTTTCTGACCGCATACGCAAACCCGCACGCTGCAGGCCAGTTCAAGGTCGGTTACCAGTTGGCCAGCGGCGCGGCCACCCTGGTGCCGGGCGTGTTCGGCGCGCTGCTGCTGCCGATGATGGCGAATGCCTTGAGTCAGGGCCGCGAAGTCGCGGGCCGCCGTTTCGCCGCGTCCACGGCGTATCTCGCGCTGCTGGCGCTGCCGCTGGTGGCCTTCGGCGTGGTTCTCGCCAAGCCGCTGATCGGCCTGCTGTACGGAAGCGAATACGCGCAGGCCGCCGCGGTGTTCGCGGTATGCCTGACCGGCGCGGCGATCACCACCTCTGCGCAGGGCGGGTCGAGTCTGCTCATCAGCGCCGACCGCCAGCGCGCCGTGTTGATCATGGTGATCTGCTTCGGCGTGTTGAAGCTTGGGCTGGATGCGTGGCTGATCCATATCGATGGCCTGCGCGGCGCGATGATCGCGTTCTTCACGGTCTCGATCTTCAATGCGGCTGCCTACTTGACCATGGCCACTCGCGTCAGCGGCGTATCGCCCGACTGGCCGCGCATCCTGCGCACGCTGTTGGCCAGCGTATTGGCGGTGCTGCCGCTGTGGCCGCTGGTGCCGCATCTGCCGGCATGGGCCGCGCTGGTGGTCGGCGCGGCGATCGGCGGCGCGCTGTATCTGCCGTTGACGCTGTCGCTGGGCTGCTGG
>JANOXT010000012.1:0-5143 GCA_031418555.1 Lysobacterales bacterium
TAAATCTTTGTCGCCCATAAAAAGTTAAAGCCCAATAAACATTAAGTTCGAAAATTTATTCCGAATTAAATAATTTTTTTAAAAACGAAGGAATGCACTATGAAAAATGAAAATAACCGCGTATTAGGTCGAATTCTCGCAGTCGAAGAGTTGAAAGATGTCGCCGGCGGATGGACGCTTGGAAGCGCTGGCGACACTGCAAAATCTACGGATACAGGTGTGTATCAAGTAGACATCAGTACTTGCTTCCTCGATACGATGACTCGTCCATCGATTGACAACCCACTCTGCCCGGCAGAGTCCTGAATCGTCGCAGCAATATCAGGTTGATTTGATTTGCCGGACACCAGGTTCAACGCGGTGTCTGGCTTCTTTATCCGTCGAATAGTTATGCACCATCTTCTCTAGTGAACCAGATGCCCATCCTCAAAAGCCTCCTGCAAGCCGAAGCCGCGCAATGCGCGCACACCTGTCTGGCGATGGTGATGGATTACCACGGCCGGCAGATGAGCAGCCTTGCGCTGCAGCGTGAGTTTCCGTCGTCGATGCGCGGGGTGACGCTGGCCAATCTGATCGACGATGCGCACAGCTCCGGGCTACAGTGCCGCGCGCTGCGGATCGAGCTGGAAGAACTTCCGCAGCTGCAGACGCCCTGCATTCTGCATTGGGATATGGATCATTTCGTAGTGCTGGCGAAGGCCTCGGCCAAAGAGATCGTGATCCACGACCCGGCGACAGGCGTGCGTAAACTGCGCATGAGCGAGGCATCGGTACATTTCACCGGGGTCGCGCTGGAGCTGTCGCCCACCACGACCTTCGTGAAGCGAACCATCGATGACGGCATCTCGCTGCGCCATCTGGTTGGCCAAGTCTCCGGCTTGAAGCGCTCCGCCGCACAGATTCTTTCGTTGTCGCTGATCCTGCAGCTGTTCGGCCTGCTGACACCCTTCTACATGCAGTGGGTGCTGGACGATGTGCTGGTCACCCAGGACAAGGATTTCCTGTGGCTGATCAGCGTCGGCTTCGTCGTGTCGATGCTCATCACTTCGGCCATTTCCTGGCTGCGCAGCTGGTGTCTGGCCTATTTGTCGACCCGCGTCGGCATGCAGTGGTTCGGCAGCATCCTGGCGCATCTGCTGCGTCTGCCGATGGATTACTTCCAGAAGCGGCATCTGGGCGATGTCGTCTCGCGCATGGAATCGGTGCATGCGATCCAGAATACGCTCAGCTCAAGTTTTATCGAAGCGCTGCTTGATGGACTGATGGTGGTCATCGCAGTGGCGGTGATGGCGTCCTACAGCTGGAAACTTCTGGTGATCAGCGTAATCGCCGTCGGTATTTATCTGGCCATCCGCTGGGTGACGTTCCCCACCATCAAACGTCTTTCCGAGCAGCAGCTTACCGCGTCTGCCAAGCAAAACACGCATCTGTTGGAATCGATCCGCGGCATCCAGGCACTCAAGCTCAACGCGGCCGAATCCATGCGTCGCGCGACCTTCGACACTTTGATGGCAGATGCGGCGAACATCGGTCTGGACATGCAGCGCTTCATGCTGCGCTTCGGTTTCGCCAACCAGATGCTGTTCGGCGTGGAGCGCGTGGTGGTGGTTGGACTGGCCGCAGCGCTGGTGATGCAAGGCCATATGAGCGTGGGCATGCTGGTGGCGTATCTGTCGTACAAGGACATGTTCACCGGCGGCATCAGCCGCTTGATCGACACGTGGATTTCATTCCGCACGCTGCGCGTTCAGGCAGAGCGTCTTGCGGACATCGTGCTGACCGAGCCTGAAGAAACCACTGCGCCCAGCGGAGCATCGCTGCCGCAGGGCCGCCCGCTGGGGCTGGAAGTGCGCGGGCTGCGCTACCGTTTCAGCGACTCCGACCCGCTGGTGATCGACGACTGTGGTTTTACGGTCGCGCCCGGCGAAACCATCGCATTGGTCGGCCCGTCCGGCTGCGGCAAGACCACGTTGATGAAGCTGATGCTGGGCCTGCTCAAACCGCAGGCGGGCTGCATTCTGGTCGAAGGGCGCGACATCGCCGACATCGGCATGCGCCGGTATCGCGATGCCGTCGCCGCAGTGATGCAGGACGACCAGCTGTTCGCCGGATCGATCGCCGACAACATCGCCTTCGGCAGCGAAGATCTCGATCCGGAACGGATCGAACAGGCAGCGATATCGGCCTCGGTCCACGATGATGTGATGCGCATGCCGATGGCCTATCAAACCTTGATCGGCGACATGGGCGCGGCGCTGTCGGGCGGTCAAAAACAGCGCGTCATCCTGGCGCGCGCCCTATACAAGCAGCCGAGCATTTTGTTTCTGGATGAAGCGACCAGTCACCTCGATGTGGATTCGGAGCGCGCGGTCAACGAAGCGGTCCGCAAACTGAAACTCACCAAGATCCTGATCGCGCATCGTCCGGAAACCATCGTCAGCGCCGAACGCGTACTGGTGATGGCGAACGGCCGCGTGGTCCGCGAATATCGTCCGGCCGAACGCGCACTGCGGCTGGTCGCCGATGCGCAGGGCGAATACGGCGACCCGCCAACGCAACGGGGCGAACTGTTGGCCTGAGCACATCGGCACGACCGATGCCGGTTGCTGTGGCGCATGTTCCGGGGCAAAGATCGGGAACATCCTGATCGGCGCAATCGAAGGCGTCCGATGTACCCACCGCAGCTCAAACCAGCCTTGGACCCTGACTTTGGTCCTGCGTCTGCTGTTGCGCAAGCTGGGCAGGCCGCTGCGCCATGATCTGCGCCTGGTCGAGCTGCGCGACGCGCTGGCTGCTGTCGGCAACGCTCTGCTGCACGGCCTGACCGACATCGCCAACGGCGGTTCTGGCCCAGGGTGAAGCGGGGTCTGGCGTATCGGCCATATAGAACTGTCGGCCATCCGGGCTGAACTGCGCAAAGGCGATGGTTTCGAATCCGCGCGCGCGCGCGTCGGCAGTCATGCCGGCCGCGAGCCTGACGCTGGTCTCGTCCGATGTGCGCCCCAGTTCGACATCGCGCGTGCGGACAGGCGCCAGCGCCTGCTGGAACATCCCGTGACGCGGATTCGCACTGTCGTCCAGCGCAGCATGATCGGATGCCGGCGCGGCGGGCGGTGGCGTGATCGGCGAAGGCCCAGGGGCCTGCGGTGCTTCCGTCGGCGACACACGCTGCGTTCGCGCCTGCTCGATCTCCGCCGCGGTGGCGACACTCTTCACTTCCAGACTCCGGTCGTCGCGACCGACCAGCGTCGCGATGGCGCCATCGGGCCGAAGCGACAAGCTGTAAGGAGATTGGCCGAGACCGTCGCGCGCGTGGTTCTGCTGCACTGCCTGCGTTGCCGCATCAATGTCCGCATCGCTGCGCGCGACGCCTGCGCCGGCATAGACGCCCGCCACCATGCTGCGCAGGCCGCCCTGCGTGGGTGTGGGCGTTTCCAGCGCTTGGGCCGCATAGGCAGCCATGTCCTGCAAACCGGCCTGCTGGCTTTGCCAGGTGCGATTCAATTCTTCGCGGATATTGCCCGCCGCCTGATTCGTTCCGTACAGCGTACCGGGGGTCGACCATTCGCCGTCGGCGCCGCGCGTGTAGATATGTTCGTCGGAAGCCTGCAGCGTCTGCGTTTGCGTGCCCGCGTTGCTGATCGCCTCCGGAACCGGCTCCATTGATGCGAAATCAGCCCATCCGAACTGGTTGTAAGCAATCTGATACCGCGCGGCGGTCGCGGCGGGCGTGTTCGCCGCATTCTGGGCGATGATCACATCCGACTGCCGCTCAAGGTCCACCGCTTGGGCAGGCGTGGCGGCATCTGTCCTCATCTCGGGCATGATCTGGAATTCCGAAATCATGCCCTCGGCCGCCAGTGTCCGCGACCATGTCGCCGTCTCCGCATCCCGCTGCCATGCTCCAGCCACCCAGCCGGGCTGGTCCTGCTGGCTGGCGATCACAAACGGATCCTGCGGCGTGGGTGGGCTGCCCAGACCCAGCGAATAGGAATCGTTGGCCGCGCGATAATTCAATTCGTCGACCAGACGGCCGCCCGCGATGAAAGACCTGTCATCGAAACCGCCCGCCGCATTCGGCGCGCTGGCCGTTCGCATCCACGCGCCCCGCGGATCTTCCGGACTGCGCGTCCATTCGTTGCCGTTACGGTCGGTTTGGTTGAAGACCCGCTCCACGTCCTTCTGAGCGGCCCATCGTTCGCCCAGATAAGCGCCGGCGCCGGCGCCGATCAGACCGGTTACCAGCGCGCCAGGCCCGGTCTCGGAACCGGCCACCGCGCCATACAGAAAGCCCGCGCCAATACCGCCCAGAACGCCGCCGGCATTGCGGCCGACCCAGTGCGTTTGCGCCGATGCGGCGGCGGCCTCATTGCCCTGGGCCTGCAGCTCCAGCACGCGATGGCCGGTGGCGATGAAATCGTAGGCCATCAGGGCCACGCCCGCGGCGCCGACAACCCGCACCGCGCGACTCGAACCGGGCGGCACGCCTGCTTCCCGCGCACCGCCGCCTTCGAGCAAGGCGCCCGGCACTTCCGGAACGGCGGAGGGACGCACGAACGCCGGCGGCATCTCCGCAGGGAAGCTGGCGCGCAAACGCGTCTCCAGCAGCTCCGACACCGGCAAGCGCCCCGCTTCGTTCGCCTGCGCGACGGCAGTACCAAGCGACTGTCTGCCTGCGGCAAGCTCCCCTGCCACCGGCTTCATGCCCGGCTGATCGATCACATCAAGCGCCGTCGTCACGCTGCCTTCCGATCGCGTCACAGCCGCCCAGCGCGCCTCCTGCGCCGGCATCCTGCCGATATCGGCAACCTGCCCCGCGTGGGTCTGCCGGTAGCCGTCCACGTCGCCGAAGAAATCCCTGATTTGCCGGTTCGCCTGCTCACGGGTCATGCCCTGCGGCGTGTTGGTGACCAGATCACCGTTGACCAATCCTGTTTTCAGCGTGTCTGTGAGTTCGCCCACTCTGACCGCCATGCGTTCCGCAGCGGCGCGGTCGCCGCGTAGCGTTGCCTGGCCGTCGGGGGTTCGTTGCAGATCAAGCAGTTCCTGCTCCAGCCCGCTCGAATATCCGCCGAGCGGACCGCCAGGATGCGGCGATACGCCGAGTCTCGCCGCCAATGCCTGATCGGCTGGCAGATTCAAA
>JANOXT010000013.1:0-8975 GCA_031418555.1 Lysobacterales bacterium
CACGTATTCACGAGGACATCGACGTCCAGCCGAGGGTCTCGCCCGACGGCCGCTGGATCGCGTTTCAGCGCAATCTTTCGCTGGGCGATCTGTGGCGGATCCCTGTCGCTGGCGGCAAGCCGGAGCGGCTCACCACGTTACGCACGAATTTCAGCGGTGTGTCGTGGACGCGCGACAGCCGCAGCGTAGTGTTCTCGCGCTACCGCAGCGACGGCGTGGTGTTGGGCAAGCTGGATATCGCCAGTCGCGCGATCAACGAATACCGCAACGCCGACGGCGATGGATTGAGCGGGCCTTCGGTCGCGCTCAACGGCGATGTGGTCGCGTTTGCCATCGACAACGCGCAGTCGCAGCTGCGTGAACTGCGGATCGCAGACGGTGAGCGCGCGTTCGACCGGGCGAAGATGCTGTATCCATCATCCCGTTCGGATGTGCAGCCTTCCATTTCACCCGATGGTCGGCAAATCCTGTTCGTTTCCGACCGCGATGGACAGAACCGGCTGTGGTGGGCGGATCTCGATCAGAAAGATTCGCTGCGCGCGATCGAGGGATTCTTTCCGATGCCGCGCTTTCCGGCGCTCTGGCATCCGGATTCGACCCGCGCCCTGGTCATCGGCGACAGCATCGATGGCCGCAAGACCGCGTATGAAATCGAGCCGCGCCAAGGCCGTATCGCGCGTCTGGACGTGCCGGATGCGGTGCCGGTGAATCTGGCGTATCACCCCGATCCGAAACGGATGCTGGTGGTCGCCGAACGTGAGCAGGGGCGCCTCGCGCTGATCCTGTACGACCGCAGCGTGCGGCCGTGGCGCGCACTCGCGCATATCGACGATGCGGTGCTGGCCTTGACCGATCCCACCGAGCCACTGGTGGTGTTTATCCGCACCTACAAACCATCGATCTGGCAGGCGGATCTGGACCTGTCGAACGTCCGCCAGATCGATCAGGTGCAGCTGCGCCCCCGCATCCGTACGCTCACCTCGGCCAGCGACGGTCTGTGGGTCATGGACGTCGGACCGTCGTGCGAATGGCTGTGGCGACGCGTGAAGAGCGAGCAATTGAAGAGCGCGCAACCTGCGCAGTCGCAGTGTCTCGGCAACGGCGCGTATATGCCCAGCGGGCTGAGCTTCGATGCCCGCAGCGGACGTCTGTTCGCATCCACCCCGAATTTTTCCGGGGTCGATATCGGCCTGCTGCCGCTGTCGGTGTTTACGTCAGCGGATGAGATAAGCGCCTCGAAGCGATAGCGGAAAAGTTTTTTTGCGTCATCCCGAACGAGGGCGAACCAAGCACAGGTCATCCCGAACGAGGGCGAAGCCCGAGGAGGGATCTGTTTGTTGTCAGTGCGCGCAACAGCAGACCCCTGCACCCGCTGCGCGGGCGTTCGGGATGACAGATGGGTTTTCTCGCACGCAAGCACTTGACTTATAAGGTTTCGGAATGATTTCGGAACCCTTTCGTGCCGATTTAGGCGAAATCTCCGCGCAATTTCGGATGTCTCCGCCGCGACTGGGTCACACCGGAGCCCTCATTCGGCACGGAGCGGACACATGCACAGCAGCGACACCACGACCTTTGCCGACCGCGGCAGTGCGGTCGACTTTGAATCCGTTGCGGGCGCATGCACTGCGCGCTGGCCGGCAGTGGCCCGCCTCGGCAACCTGCGCACGGCCGGCGGCGGTTTCTCGATCTGGATGCAACTGCGCGGCCGCACCCGCGTGGTGGCGCGTGAAGGCAGTTTCCATCTAAAGCCCGGTGAATGGCTGGCGCTGGATCGCGATTCCGCGCCCGAGCTGCAGGCCGGGCGGCACGGCGCGACCTTGGGCGTGCTGTTCCCTGCCGACACCGGTGGACGCGGGCGCGGTGAACTGCTGCCGGGTTACGGACGCATGTCGGCCCGCGATCTGCGCATCGCGATGCGACTCTGGCGCAACGGCGCCGACGCGCCCCGCGCATGCAGCGGCGACGAATCCACCGGCCGCGCGCTTCAGTCGATGCTGCTGCATCTCTCGGCGTTGCAGCGCGAATTCGATGGCGGTATTTCCCGCAGTCCCGGACGCTCGGTGCGTCGCAAGCGCCAGGTGTTCGGCCGCCTGCAGCGCGCGCGGCTGTTCATCGAAGGTCATCGCCATCGCGTTGTGCGCCTGACCGAGCTGGCCGAACTCACCAGCTTCTCCAGCTGGTACCTCTCGAAAACATTCCACGACATCTACGACGAAAGTCCGCAGGCCGCGTCGGTGCGCCTGCGCTTGGAACTCGCCTGCGAACTGCTGGCAGGCACCGATCGTTCGATCAGCGAAATCGGTGCCGCCTGCGGTTTCGAAAACAGCTGCAGTTTCGCGCGCGCATTCCGCACGCGCTATGTCACGACCGCCACCGCATATCGCGAATCGACGCGGCTTGGCGCCAAGGTTGGCACAGGCATAAACCCCAGTACGCAAAGCCAGCGGCGCCAGCGAAACGTAATGTTGTCGAGCCTTTAACGGCGCAATAACGCGCTGCGCAACAGCAGGCCGTCCAGCAAGCCCCTGCAGCGATGCCATGCGGCAGGGCCGTGCAACAGCGGCTGTCGCACGGTGCGGTCTTTCACGCGCCACTCAAATAACACGGAGACCACGATGATCCACCCTGACAACAAGAAATCGATGAAGCATTCCGCACTGCCGCTGGCGGTCGCAGCCGCGATGATGCCGATGGCCGCGCAATCGCAGGAGGCGCCGTCGGGCGATGAACTCGACGTCGTGACCGTGACCGGTTCGCGCATCCCGCGCAGTTCCGAACTGGAAGGCACTTCGCCGGTGCTGACCATCGATCGCGCGGCGATCGAAGCCACCGGTCTGACCTCGATCGGCGACATCCTGTTCAACATCACCGCCAGCGACGGCGGCGCACTGCGCAACATCACCACCAGCACCAACGGCAACGACGGCACCCAGAACATATCGCTGCGCGGTCTGGGCGCGGGCCGCACGCTGCTGCTGGTCAATGGTCGCCGCTGGGTCGCGCAGGGCGGTGGCGTGGTTGATCTCAACACCATTCCGATCTCGGTCGTCGAGCGCATCGAAGTGCTGAAAGACGGCGCTTCGGCGATCTATGGCTCAGACGCCATCGCCGGCGTGATCAACGTGATCACCCGCAAGAATTTCGACGGTGCGCAAGCCAATGCCTATCTGGGCGCCTACACCAAGGGCGATGGTTTCCAGCAGTCCTACGATTTCACCGTCGGCGCCAACCGCGATCGCTGGAATGCGGTGGTCAGCATCGGTTATCAGGACCAGAAACCTGTTTATGCAGGCGATCGCGGGATTTCCTCGACCGTGATCTTTGGCGGCGGAGATCTGGCATCGGCCGGTTTCTTCGGTTCGGGCAGCACCGCCAACGGCAATTTCGTCCGCTGCGCCGGCGCCTTCACCACCCATCCGCTGACCGGCTTCCGCAACTGCACCGCAGTGGGCAATGGCCCGGGCACCGGTTTGGGCACCGGCATTTCCGGCACCGGGCAAACGCTGCGTCCGGGCGAAGACGGTCGCCAGGCTGCGGATTTCCGCCCGTTCGTCAGTTACACCCTGGACGGCTCCGGCAGCTCCGACCGCTACAACTTCGCGCCGGTGAACTATCTGCTGCAGCCGATCTCGCGCTTCAATGTCTACGCCCAAAGCAGTCTGCGCCTGACCGACCGCATCAACGCCAACATGCAGGCGGTGTACGTCAAGCGCGATTCCAACCAGCAGCTGGCCGAAGTGCCGCTCACCATGAGCACTACCGGCGCCAGCGGCCCGCAGTGGGCGTTCGCGCCGACCGCCGGCAATGTGTTCAATCCGTTCGGACAGAACCTGCGCAGCATGAACTTCCGTTCGATCGCCGTGGGCCCGCGCAAACCGTACTTCGACAACGACAACACGGCGGTCACCCTTTCGCTGGACGGATCGTTCGATCTGTTCGGACGCGATATGTACTGGGACGCGGGTTATTCGTTCCTCAATTCGCGCATCACCCAGCGCGGCGAGAACTACATCAATCTGTTCAATCTGCGCAACGCGGTTGGCGATTCCCGCCGCAACCCGGTCACCGGTGCGCTGGAATGTTTGAACGGTAGCGGGGGGGTGATTGCCGGCTGCGTACCGTTCAACGTCTTCGGCGGTCCGGATCTGGGCCTGGGCGCCGGCGTGATCACCGCCGCCGAGCGCGATGCGATGGTCCGCTACATCAGCTACACCCTCAACAACGCGCAGGAAAACACCACCAAGGATTACTTCGCGAATCTGTCCGGTTCGCTGATCGATCTGCCGGCAGGCGAACTGGGCTTCGCGATCGGTATCGAACACCGGCGCGATGCTTTCGCGTTTTCGCAGGATGCGCTGGTCGCGGGCGGCGGTTCGTCCAGCAACTTCGCCGAGCCCACCAGCGGCAACGTCAATGTCGACGAGATCTACGCCGAACTCAACGTGCCGATTCTGGCCGGGGTACCCGGCGTCAAATCCCTGGAACTCAATCTGGCCGCGCGAAAATCCGACTACGCTTCCACCGGATTCTTCGGCGGCCGGAGCGTCACTGCGGACATCGGCGGCGATACCGCCAAAAAGCTTGGCCTGAAATGGCAGGTGTTCGACGATCTGCTGTTCCGCGGCACGTATTCGGAATCGTTCCGCGCGCCCAATGTGGTGAATCTGTATCTGGGCGGCACCGAAAGCTTTCCGGTGGCCACCGACCCGTGCAACATCGCCAATATCAATACCGCGATCGTCAATCAGGCGCAGTGCGCGGCCGACGGCGTACCGGCGGTGGGCGTGGTGCAGCCGAACGGACAGATCCGTTCGTTGAACGGCGGCAATCCGCAGCTCAAGCCCGAAAACGGCACTACCCGCAGCCTTGGCGTCGTCTACAGCCCAAGCTTCGTCAAGGGCCTGAATTTCACCCTCGACTGGTACCGCATCGAGCTGAAGGATGCGCTTTCGGGGCGCGGTGCGCAGGGCGTCCTCAACGGCTGCTACCAGGACATCGGTGCGGGCCCAACCGCGCCGATCGATGCGGCGCAGCAGGCGCTGTTCTGCAGCCTGATCACCCGCGACGGCGCGGGCAACATCCTCGATCTGCGCACGAGCCAGTTCAATCTGCTGGATGGCGAAGTCGAAGGCTACGATGTCCAGATGACCTACCAGCTGCCGGAAACTGCGTGGGGCAGGTTCGGGTTCCAGTGGGACAACACCTACACGACCGAAAACAATCTGGCCGGCGCCACCGCGCGCGGCGTCACCATCGGCAATTACACCGGCGTTCCGAACTGGCGCCTGCGCTCCAATCTGACCGCCTCATGGCAGAAGGGCGACTGGGACGCGACCTGGGCGATGCGCTACTACTCGGGCATGGATGAAGCCTGTCCGGTCGGCAGCAACTATTTCGAGTACGGCATCACGCCGACGGAGCTGTGCCCGCAGGAAATCAACGATGCCAACGGCAATGTGCTGCGCAGCGAAAACCGGATTCCGTCGGCCACGTACCACGACGTGCAGGTGGGCTGGAAAACGCCGTGGAACGGCAAGGTCAGCCTGGGCGCGCGCAACGTATTCGGCAAGGAGCCGCCGGTGATCCTGGGGACGTTCGCGCACTCGTTCGACGGTGCCTACGATCTGCCCGGCGGCGGTTTTTTCTACCTGCAGTACAACCAAAAGTTCTGACTGCCACGTCATGACTTCACCCGGTAGAGCGGGCTTCAGCCCGCCGAACCCCCATGTTTCGGTAGAGCGGGCTTCAGCCCGCCGAACCCCCATGTTTCGGTAGAGCGGGCTTCAGCCCGCTGAACCCTCGTACGAACATGTCAGCGGCCTGGTTTTCAACAGCCTAATGGCTGGTCAAGCCGCTCTACCAAAGCAGAAGCCGCATGCCCATGATCGGTGTGGATTGAGGGTTTACAATCCGGCCATCGTCACCGATTAGGCAGGCCCGGGCCTTGAAACTGCAGGTTCCCTTCATCCAGCTGCCGCTGCTGTTCGACACCGACGTGCTGGCGCAGGAGATCGCCGCGCTGGGCGAGTCGGCGTGGAAGCCGCATCCGCAGGGCTTTGCCGGCAATTCGATGCTGCCGCTGCTGGCGGTGGGCGGCGATCCCGACAACGAAGCCTTTGCCGGCCCGATGCGTCCCACCCCGCATCTGCATCGCTGCCGGTATCTGCAGCAGCTGCTGGCCAGCCTTGGGGCCAGCGTCGGCCGCACCCGGCTGATGCGCCTGGCCGGGCAGGCCGAAGTCACCCGCCATGCCGATCAGGGCTATTACTGGGCCGAGCGGGTGCGCGTGCACGTGCCGATCGTGACCCAGCCCACCGTGCAGTTCGACTGCGACGGCCAGACCATCAACATGGCCGCCGGCGAATGCTGGATCTTCGATACGTGGCGTCAGCATCGCGTGCTCAACGATGCGGTTCAGTCGCGGATCCATCTGGTCTGCGACACCGTCGGCGGCGGTGCGTTCTGGGATCTGGTTGCGCAGGGACGCGCGCACGATGCGCCGCGCGAGGGCTGGGCACCGAAGCGCATCGTCGCGGATGCGTCAGCGTCGATCGATTTCGCCTGCGAAGCGGTGAACGTGCCGACGGTGATGAGTCCGTGGGAACTGAACCAGCATCTGTCGTTCCTGATCGCCGAAGCGCTGCCGCATGCGCAGATACCGGCGTTGAACCAGCATGCCGGCCGCTTGATCCAGCAGTGGAAAGGGCTGTGGGCGCAGTACGGCGATGCCGCGGAAGGCCTGGCCAAGTTTCGTATCGCGTTCGATGCCTTCGCCGCCCGCGTGCGTCCGCTGGCGCAGGGCGTGACGTTGCGCAACGAAATGCCGTGGATGCAGGTGATGATGGTGATGATCGGCCGGGTCGCGGTGGCGGCGGTGGATTGTGTTCCGGTGGAGCGGTCTTCAGGCCGCTGAATCGTTCGCGTTGAGATAGAGCGGCCTGAAGGCCGCTCTTGTACCTCGACGGCACCCGACTGGGGCGCGGTTTAGCCGCTCAGAATTTCGGCTTGTCCGCTTCCGGCATGGCGTTGTAGCGTTCGATCGATTCCAGGATCAGCCGCTTGGCTTCTGCCGCGTCGCCCCAGCCGTCCAGCTTCACCCACTTGCCCTTCTCCAGATCCTTGTAGTGCTCGAAGAAGTGGCCGATGCGATCCATCCAATGCGGGCTGACCTGGCCGATGTCGGCGATGTGGCTGTAACCGGCGAATACTTTGTCCACCGGCACCGCCAGCAGCTTTTCGTCGCTGCCGGCTTCGTCTTTCATGCGCAGCACGCCGACCGGGCGTACGCGGATCACCGAGCCCGGGATCAGCGGCAGCGGCAGGATCACCAGCACGTCGGCGGGATCGCCGTCGCCGCACAGCGTGTGCGGGATATAGCCGTAGTTGCAGGGATAGCGCATCGGGGTAGACAGGATGCGGTCAACGAAGATCGCGCCGGAGGCCTTGTCGACCTCGTACTTGACCGGCTCGGCGTCTTTCGGAATTTCGATGATGACGTTGATTTCGTCCGGCGGGTGATTGCCGGTGGATACGAGGTCCAGGCCCATGGCGGGGCTCCATTCGATGCGGGTAAGCGCGCATTCTACGTGGGTCGATGGTGCGTCGCAGCATCGAATGGTTACAGGGAGGTTCCCGGACACGCAAACGGCGGCCCGAAGGCCGCCGTGCGTGGCATCTGAAGCGATGGATGGCGCTTATTGCACCGTAATTTCCACCCGCCGGGCCTCGTCGGCGCTGCCGCCGTCGCCGGTCGCCTGCGGTTTCTGCAGTTCGATCCGGTCCTCGGCGATGCCAGCGGCCACCAAGGCCTTCTGCACCGCCTGCGCGCGCGCCTTGGACAGCTCGGCGTTCTTGGCGGGGTTGCCGCTGAGATCGTGATAACCCGAGATCTTGGCTTTTGACTCCTCGCTGCCTTTGAGGGTCATCAGCACGCGGTCCATGGTTGCGGCGGCATCGGCGGGCAGCGTGGACGAGCCGGAGGCGAAATAGATCTTCGCCAGATGGCCCGCGTCATCACCGGCCGCAGCAGCGGCCTTGACCTCGTCCGCCGATGACATTGCGGCGGGCTGGGGCTGGGCGGGCTGAAGCGAGGCGCTGGCAGCGGCGGTTGCGGCGGCTTCCGCAGCGGCCTGTGCCGACGCAGCCGCTTCGGCGACGGCGGTATCGTGGCCTGCAGGCATGCCGCTTTCGACCTTGTTGACCGGCAGCAGCGGCACCAGCAGCAGGGCGACGATGTTGATGATCTTGATCAGCGGGTTGATCGCCGGGCCCGCGGTGTCTTTGTACGGATCGCCGACGGTGTCGCCGGTGACCGCGGCCTTGTGCGCTTCGCTGCCCTTGCCGCCGTGGTGGCCGTCTTCGATGTACTTCTTGGCGTTGTCCCACGCGCCGCCGCCGGTGGTCATCGAGATGGCCACGAACAGGCCAGTGACAATCGTGCCGATCAACAGGCCGCCGAGGGCTTCGGCACCCAGCAGCAGGCCGACCACGATCGGCACCGCCACCGGCAACAGCGACGGCACGATCATTTCCTTGATCGCCGACTTGGTCAGCATATCGACCGCCCGGCTGTAATCGGGCTTCGCGGTGCCTGCCATGATGCCGGGGATATCGCGGAACTGGCGGCGCACTTCTTCCACCACCGCGCCGGCCGCGCGGCCGACGGCTTCCATCGCCATCGCACCGAACAGGTAGGGAATCAAACCGCCGATCAGCAGGCCGATGATGACCTTGTGATCGGACAGGTCGAACGCGAAGGTCACGCCCGGGTTTGCAGCCTGCAGGTTGTGGGTGTAATCGGCGAACAGCACCAGTGCGGCCAGCGCGGCCGAACCGATGGCGTAGCCTTTGGTCACCGCCTTGGTGGTGTTGCCGACCGCGTCCAGCGGGTCGGTCACTGCGCGCACGTCCGGCGGAAGTTCGGCCATTTCGGCGATACCGCCGGCGTTGTCGGTGATCGGGCCGTACGCGTC
>JANOXT010000014.1:0-2059 GCA_031418555.1 Lysobacterales bacterium
GCCGCGCCAGCGCCACCAGGGCATCGGCGTGCGCGGGCGCGTCGTTGAGGCAGGGAATGTAGTTCAAGGCCTCGCCTCCAGCCGCACGAAACAGGTCGGCATTTTCCACGGTGATTTCTTCCAGTGTTTCCAGGCAGTCCACAGCAAAGCCTGGGCAGACGATGTCGATCCGCTTCACGCCCTGGCCGCCGAGCGCTTCGAGGGTCTTGTCGGTGTACGGCTGCAGCCACGGCTCGCGACCGAAGCGCGACTGGAAGGTCAGCATCGTGTCTGCTTGCGAAACGCCCAGCGCGGCGACGATAGCGTCGACGCTGGCCTGAGACTGCTGCCGATACGGATCGCCGGCATCGACCAGACGCTGCGGAATGCCGTGGAACGAAAACATCAGCCGTTCGCCGCGGCCATGTCGGGCCCAGTGCGCGCGGATCGAATCGGCAACCGCAGCGACCCATCCCGCATCGACATGATAGTTGTCGATCGCATTGATGCGCAGTGCGGCGCCGGCTTCGCGCGCCAGACGCTCGCTCACGTCGGTGACCGATGCGGTGGTGGTGGTGGAATACTGCGGATACAGCGGCAGCACCACGATGTTGTCCACGCCGTCGGCGCGCAGCGCTGCAATGGTTTTGGCCATCGATGGATTGCCGTAGCGCATCGCATAGGTCACCCGTGCATCCGGCATCCGCTGCTGCATCACGGCAGCGAGGTTAGCGGTGTGCACCGCCAGCGGCGAACCGCCCGGCAGCCAGACTTCGGCGTATTTCTTCGCCACCTTCGGTCCGCGCAGCGGCAGGATGATGCCGTGCAGAATCGGGCACCACAGCCATCGGCTCATCGGCACTACGCGGTAATCGTGGAGGAATTCGGCCAGATAGCGGCGCACCGCCGATGCGGTGGGCGCATCGGGGGTGCCGAGATTGACCAGCAGCACCGCGGATCTCGCGGCTGGTGGGGTAGGTTGTGCAGACATTCGCATAGGATGACAGCTGGTGCTGCAGACGTCAGCGGCGGTCTGCGCAGACTGGCGCGGTTCATGGCTTCGGGACTACGCTCGGCGGCACCCCGCTGGAGACGTCTCATCCATGTCGTATCGCACTCAGCTCACCGCACTGTCCGTCGCGCTGTCGCTCGCTTTCGTCGCTGAGGCCGCGTATGCCGGGCCCCGCGAAGATGCCCAGGCCGGGAACGCAGTGCGCGTGCTGGCGGAGATGCAGGCGATCCCCGAATCCTCAATTCCCGACAAGCTGCTGGATGAAGCCAAGGCGATCGTGATCGTGCCCGATACCATCAAGGCCGGGCTGGTGATCGGCGGTCGTCGGGGTCACGGCGTCATGGCGGTGCGCACCGCCGACGGGGGCTGGTCGAATCCCAGCTTCGTCACTCTCACCGGCGGCAGCATCGGGCTGCAGGTGGGCGTGCAGTCGGCCGACGTAGTGCTGGTGTTCCGCAGCGAACGCGGCCTGGATTCGATCGTCAACGGCAAGTTCACCCTCGGCGCCGATGCCAGCGTCGCGGCTGGTCCGGTGGGCCGCAATGCCGCCGCCGCCACCGATGGGCAGATGAAAGCCGAGATCTGGTCCTGGTCGCGCGCCCGCGGCCTGTTTGCCGGCGTCGCGCTCGACGGTGCGGTGCTGTCGATGGACAATAAGGCCAATGAAGCCGTTTACGGCCAAGACACCACGCCGCGGATGATCCTGGAAGGCCGCGCGGAGCAGGAACCGTCGCCGGTCATCGCGGGCTTTCGCAGCCGCCTGACCGAAGCCAGCGCCTCGGCGCGCGCCACGCGGGCCGACGACGCAGACCCGGCGACAGCCGCCGTACCTGCCCAAGCGACCGTTGCGATGCCGGTGACCGCGAGCCCTTCCGCACCCACCGTGGCCCAACCGCAGCCGCAGCCGTTCCAACCGATCGAAAATCCGGCCACGGTCGAAGCGCTGCCGGCCACGCCGTAACCCAAGGATGCGTTTTCGCGATCGGGTTCAGGGCTCCCATGCGGCGACTGGGGTATCCTGCCTGCCCCTCTTTCACAACTAGGCGGAATTGCCATGGGCAGCTGGAG
>JANOXT010000015.1:0-12215 GCA_031418555.1 Lysobacterales bacterium
GTCGCCGCGCGGCTGGGGCTGGAATGCGTGGTGTACATGGGCGCGACCGATATCGAGCGCCAGAAGATCAACGTCTACCGCATGAAGCTGCTAGGCGCCACCGTCGTCCCGGTCACCAGCGGCTCGGCCACGCTCAAAGACGCACTGAACGAAGCGATGCGCGACTGGGTCACCAACGTCCACAACACGTTCTACATCATCGGCACCGTTGCCGGCCCCGACCCGTATCCGCGCATGGTTCGCGACTTCAATTCGGTGGTCGGCCGCGAAGCGCGCGCGCAGATGCTGGCCGATTACGGCCGCCTGCCCGACGTGGTCACCGCCTGCGTCGGCGGCGGCAGCAACGCCATCGGTATTTTCCACGCCTTTCTCAACGATGTCGGCGTGCGCCTGGTCGGCGCCGAAGCAGCGGGCGAGGGCATCACCAGCGGCCTGCACGCGGCGTCGCTGTCGGCGGGCCGTCCGGGCGTGCTGCATGGCAACCGCACCTACGTGCTGTGCGACGACGACGGCCAGATCATCGAAACCCATTCGGTCTCGGCCGGTCTCGACTACCCCGGCGTCGGCCCCGAGCACGCGTTCCTGAAGGATCGTGGTCGCGCGGAGTACGAGGGCATCACCGACGCCGAAGCGATGGAAGCCTTCCATCTGCTTGCGCGCACCGAGGGCATCCTGCCGGCGCTGGAATCCGCCCACGCCATCGCCCAGGCGATGAAGCTGGCTCGCCACATGCCGAAAGATGGCTTGGTGCTGTGCAATTTATCCGGTCGCGGTGACAAGGATGTGCAGACCGTCGCCGGTCTGGAAGGCATTGTTTTTTAAATCATTCCCATAGGGTGCGCCTTGGCGCATCGTCAAATCGAAGCCCTGAAAAACAACGGTGCGCCAAGGCGCACCCTATTGAATGAACGCATGAACCGCATCGACACCCGTTTCGCCAACCTCACATCCACCGGCCGCAAGGCGCTGGTGCCGTTCATGACCGCGGGCGATCCGTCGCGCGAAGCCACGGTCCCGGTGATGCATGCGCTGGTCGAGGCCGGTGCCGACGTGATCGAACTGGGCGTACCGTTCTCCGACCCCATGGCCGACGGCCCGACCATCCAGCGCAGCTCCGAGCGCGCGCTGGCCCGCGGCGCCGGGCTGACGTTTGTGTTCGAAGCCGTGCGCCAGTTCCGGATGGTCGATACCGACACGCCCGTCGTTCTGATGGGCTATCTCAACCCGGTCGAAATCCGGGGCTATGTCCGTTTCGCCGAAGAGGCCGCAGCGGCCGGCGTCGACGGGCTGCTGGTGGTCGATCTGCCGCCCGAAGAGGCCGACGATCTGCGCACCGCGATGCGTGTGCACGCCCTGTCGCTGATCCTGCTGGCATCGCCGACTACGCCGGACGCGCGTCTGGACCGGCTGTGCGCCGATGCAGAGGGCTATCTCTACTACGTCAGCTATGCCGGCGTGACCGGTGCCGACCGTCTGGACACCGGCGATGCCGGCGGTCACCTCGACACCATCCGCGCGCGTGCTGGCGTGCCTGTGGTGGCCGGCTTCGGCATCAAGGACGCCGCCAGCGCCGCCGCCATGGGCCGGTTGGCGGATGGTGTGGTGGTCGGCAGTGCGCTGGTGGCCGCTTTGTCGGAGGCGGTCGACCCGCTGGATGCCGCGGGACGCGCCAAGGCCTTCCTTGTCCCGCTGCGGACCGCACTCGACGCCGGGTGACCGGTCGCAGAACCGCACCCACCATGCGGTGGCGAACGGAGTGAGCAGAAGAGTCTTGTTAGACTGCCCGTTCAGGCCAACCGGCCAACGCAGAAGACGACACTCGAACGTATGTCCTGGCTGAAAAAACTGATGCCCGTCAGCATCCGCACGGAAAGCGGAGCCTCCCGGAAACGAAGCGTTCCCGAGGGATTGTGGGAGAAGTGCGATGGCTGCGGGGCGGTGCTGTACCGCCAGGAGCTTGAGGACAATCTCGAGGTCTGCCCCAAATGCGCCTTCCACAGGCCGATCCGCGCCCGGGCACGGCTCGCGACGTTTCTCGATGCCGGAACCGGCATCGAGATAGGCGCCGAACTGGGCCCGACCGACGTTCTCAAGTTCAAGGACCAGAAAAAATATTCCGACCGCATCAAGTCCTCGCAAAAGGCCACCGGCGAGCGCGACGCGATCATCGTGATGGAAGGCATGCTGCGCCAGCGCCCCATCGTGGCGGCCGCCTTCGATTTCGCGTTCATGGGCGGCTCGATGGGCTCGGTCGTCGGCGAGCGCTTCGCCCGCGGCGCCGAGCGCGCCCGCGACCTTGGCGCGGCGTACGTGAGTTTTTCCGCCAGCGGCGGCGCGCGCATGCAGGAAAGCCTGTTTTCGTTGATGCAGATGGCCAAGACGTCGGCCGCGCTGGGCCGGCTCCGCGCCGCAGGCCTGCCTTACATCTCGGTGATGACCCACCCGACCACCGGCGGCGTGTCCGCCTCGTTCGCGATGCTGGGCGACATCAACATGGCCGAGCCCGGCGCCTTGATCGGATTCGCTGGACAGCGCGTGATCGAGCAGACCGTACGCGAGACCCTTCCGCCGGGTTTTCAACGTCCCGAATTTCTGCTCGACCACGGCGTGATCGACCAGATCTGCGACCGCCGCGAGCAGCGCGAACGCATCGCACGCCTGACCGCGATGATGATGCGTCTGCCCGAGCCGGAGGACGATGCGGTGGTGGAAGGCTGAGGTGCTGCTCATCGGCAGTCGGGTATCGGGTATCAGGTGTCGTGAAATAGCCGCGTCCTCACCGCACCCGCTTGCGCGTTTTCCATTTCCGATGCCTTGTTACCGATTCACCACTCCTATCCCCGGCTTTTGACATGACCAGAAAATACTTCGGCACCGACGGCATCCGCGGCAGGGTCGGCGAGGGTGTGATCTCGGCGGACTTCGTGCTGCGCCTCGGTAACGCCTACGGCCATGCCCTGCGTAGCGCGGTGCGCCATGTCGACCAGAAGCACGGCGGCGAGTGGCGCAAGCCGATGGTGGTCATCGGCAAGGACACCCGCATTTCCAACTACATGTTCGAGGCCGCGCTGGAGGCCGGACTGGTTGCGGCCGGCGTGGACGTGCAGTTGATGGGGCCGATGCCCACGCCGGCGGTCTCGCATCTCACCCGGTCGCTGGGCGCAGATGGCGGCATCGTCATCAGCGCCTCGCACAATCCGCACTACGACAACGGCATCAAGTTTTTCTCGGCCGAAGGCGAAAAGCTCGACGACGCCACCGAGCTGGCGATCGAGGCCGCGCTGGACAAACCCTTCAGCACCGTGCCCTCGGACCAACTGGGCAAAGCGGTGCGCACCCGCGACACCATCGGCCGCTATGTCGAAGCGTGCAAAAGCTCGGTGCCGCGGCGTTTCGATCTGGGCGGCATGAAGATCGTGGTCGACTGCGCGCACGGTGCGACTTACCAGATCGGCCCGCTGGTGCTGCGCGAACTCGGGGCACAGGTGGACGCCATCGGCGTCGATCCCAACGGACTCAATATCAACGATGGCGTGGGTTCGACGCATCCGGAAACGCTGGTTCAGCGCGTGCTCGCCAGCGGCGCGGATCTTGGCATCGCCTTCGACGGCGACGGCGACCGGCTGCTGTTCGTCGACAGCGATGGCAACGTGCGCGATGGCGACGATCTGCTGTATGTGCTCGCAACCGACTGGCAGATCAGCGGTCGTTTGCACGGACCGGTGGTGGGCACATTGATGACCAACTACGGTCTTGAACGGGCGTTCGCCGAGCGCGGCATCGAATTCCTGCGCACCAAGGTCGGCGACCGCTATGTCCATCAGGCGCTGTTGGAGCGCGCCGGCGTGCTTGGCGGCGAAACCTCCGGGCATCTGCTGTGCCTGGACCGGGTCAGTTCCGGCGATGGCATCATCAGCGCCCTGCAGGTGCTTGAAGTGCTGCAGCGGCGGGGTTTGAGCCTGCAGCAGATCCTTGCCGGCTTCGGCAAGGTGCCGCAGAAGACCGTGAACGTCAAAATCGCCAACGGCGCCAAGCCGGCGGAAGCCGACAGCGTCAAAACCGCATTGGCCGAAGCCCAGGCGGCGGTGCAGGGCAGAGGCCGCGCTTTCCTCCGCCCCTCCGGCACCGAGCCTGTGGTGCGCGTGACGGTAGAGGCCGACGACGCGATGCTGATGCAGGGCACGCTGGACCGTCTGGCCGAGGCTGTCCGCGCAGCCCTTTGATCGCATCGTTGAACAACGGCGGCTGCGGTCAAGCGACAATCTCAGAGATGAATTTCCAGGACGACAGAACCCCATGAATCACGCTGCCACCCGACATATTCCGACCCTCGACATCCGCCGCTACACCGATCCTGCGAACAGCCGCGACCGCGATGCTTTCGTTGCCGAGCTGGGTGCTGCTTACCGCGAATGGGGCTTCGCCGGTATCCGCAATCACGGCATATCGCAGGCATTGATCGACAGTGCCTACGATGTCTTCGTACGTTTCTTCGCGCTGCCCGAAGACATCAAGAAGCGGTACCACATTCCCGGCAGCGGTGGCGCGCGCGGCTACACCCCGTTCGGCGTCGAAACCGCGAAAGGCGCCAAGCATTTCGATCTCAAAGAGTTCTGGCACGTCGGCCGCGAAATCCGCGACGCGAAATATGCCGATGTCATGCCGGAAAATCTGTGGCCGACTGAAGTGACGGAATTCCGCGAACGCGCGCTGGCGCTGTACGAGGCGCTGGATGCGCTTGGGTCGCGGGTGTTGTCGGCGCTGGCGCTGCATATCGGCCTGCCGGAGCACTATTTCGCCGACAAGACCAACAACGGCAATTCCATCCTGCGTCCGATCCACTATCCGCCGATTACCGCTGACGACATTCCCAATGTTCGCGCCGGTGCGCACGAAGACATCAACCTGATCACGCTGCTGGTCGGCGCCAGCGCCGCGGGCCTGGAAGTGAAGTCCCAACAGGGCGAGTGGGTGCCGTTCACCTCCGACGCCGACACCATCGTGGTCAATATCGGCGACATGCTGCAGCGGCTCACCAATCATGTGTATCCATCCACCACCCATCGCGTGGTGAATCCGCCGGGCGGACAGGCGCGCAAACCGCGCTATTCGACGCCGTTCTTCCTGCATCCGAATCCGGATTTCCTGATCGACGTGCTGCCAAGCTGCGTGAGCGCAGACAACCTCAGCCGTTATCCCGAAGCGATCACCGCGCACGGGTATCTGCTGGAGCGTCTGAAGGAAATCAAGCTGGCATGACCGCAGGAGCGGAATCTCACGCCATCCAGAAAAACATCGCATCCATCCATGTCGATTCGAGCGCCTTGCCCCAGTCGCCGGTGGCGCTCAATCGCTGTCCCGGAACTCCTTGCTGCGGCTGGCCACCAGTGCGCGGGCCAAGCCGTCCGGCAGGTATTTGGAGATGCCGGCAATCACCCGGTTGGCGCGCCCGGTCACGCAGCGGGTCCGGCCCTGTTCGACTGCGTCCAGCCCGAGGCGGGCAACCCTGTCGGCGTCCAGCCACAGCAGCTTCGGCAGCTTCGACACCCGGTCGCGCATGCCGTTGACATCGTGGAATTCGGTATAAGTGAAGCCTGGGCACAGCGCACAGACATGCACGCCCTTGGGTTGTGTCTCCATCGCCAGACATTCGGAAAAGCGGATCAGGAACGCTTTGGTCGCGCCATACAGGGTGTGGCCGGCCGAGGCGGGCACGAGGCCGGCGAGCGACGCCACGTTGATGATCCGTCCGTAGCCTGCCGCTTCCATCGCCGGCAGGAAGCGATGGGTCAGTTCGCAGACGCCGTTCAGCATCACCTGCAGCGAATCCGCATGCGTCTTCCAGTTCGAAGCCAAATAACGACCGGGCACGCCGTAACCGGCGTTGTTCACCAGATGCGCCACATGCAGTCCGCGGGATGAAATGTCGGCCTGCAGAGATGCCGGCGCGGCCGGGTCGGCCAGATCGGCAGCCAGCGTCACCACGTCGACTTGCCTGCTCAGCTCCGCGGCCAGGGCCTGCAGGCGTTCGGTGCGGCGGGCGGTCAGGATCAGCGGCACCCCGCGCCGGGCATATTCCCGGGCAATGGCGGCGCCGATGCCGCTGGATGCGCCGGTCACGAGTGCATATCCCTTGGTGTTCGGGCTCATCCTGCGTCTCTAATGGCTTGTGGATGCCCAAGCATACCTGCGCGACCGGCGGCGGTTCGCCATCGGCTATCCTGTCGCATCTCGCTTTGGAGCAAGCCATGCGTCGCAACATCGTTGCCGGAAACTGGAAACTCCACGGCAGCAAGGCGTTCGCCGCCGAGCTGGTCACTGCGATCGCCGCAGCATTGCCGGTATCCGGGGCGGATGTGGTGGTGCTGCCGCCACTGCCTTACCTGGGCGAACTGATCGAAGGCTTCAAGAGCAGCGACCTGCTGTTCGGCGCCCAGGATGTCAGCGCCAACGAGAAGGGCGCCTATACCGGCGAGGTGTCCGCGACGATGCTGGTCGACATCGGCGCCCGCTACGGCCTGGTAGGCCATTCCGAGCGGCGTCAATATCACGCCGAAAGCGACGCGCTGGTCGCCCGAAAATTCCTTGCTGCCAAGCATGCCGGACTCACGCCGATCCTGTGCGAGGGCGAATCGCTGCACGAGCGCGAATGCGGGCAGACCGAATACCGGATACAGACCCAGCTCGCCGCGATCTTCGAGCAAATTGGCGATCAGGCCTTTGCGGGCGCAGTGGTCGCCTACGAACCGGTGTGGGCGATCGGCACCGGCAAGACCGCCACCCCGGCCCAGGCCCAGGCCGTGCATGCCTTTATTCGTGGCGAAATCGCGGCACGCGATGCTACAATCGCCGGCTCGCTGTCCATCCTGTATGGCGGCAGCTGCAAGCCGGACAACGCGGCCGAGCTGTTTTCGCAGCCCGACGTGGATGGTGGACTGATCGGAGGCGCATCGCTGGTGGCGTCCGATTTCCTCGCCATCGTTGCGGCCGCACGGACCTGATGTTTGAGGTCCGGCGCGGACCGGGTGCCGGCGATTCCGCAACCCATTCTTTCGAGCGCCAACGATGCTGTTGATCCTCAATGTTCTCTATGTGCTGGTCGCGATCGCCATGATCGCGCTGATTCTCATGCAGCGCGGCGCGGGTGCGCAGGCGGGCTCGGGCTTCGGCGCAGGCGCCTCGGCCACGGTGTTCGGCTCACGTGGCGCCTCGAACTTCCTCACCAAGTCGACCAAATGGCTGGCGATCGTGTTTTTTGCGGTGGCGCTGTTCATGGCCTGGAATTCAACCCATAGCGCCAAACCGAAGGCCGTGACCGAACAGGATCTCGGCGTGATGTCGCAGACCGCAGTGCCGAAGGCCGACCAGAAGGGGCCGGCCGTACCGGTGGCACCCGGCGCGAAGCCCGCTCCAAGCGCAGTGCCTCAGGTTGTGCCCGTCGCGCCGACGCAGTCGGTTCCGGCGTCGCCGCAGCCCGCACCTGTTTCGACGCCGGCCAAGCCGGCGCCGCAGGGGGGCTGACCGAGGCGTTTCCGGGCGCACTGCATCCGTGCCCGGTCGTGTCGACGTATGTCTGATTGGCGTACGCATCTGCAACGATGACAAACCGCCCTACTTCAACATTTCAGGCGCATAAATCTCATCGGCGAGGGTGCGACTTTTGCTCGGCATCCTTTACAATACCGCGGCTTCGCGCATGCACTGCGCGGAACCGCAAGCATTGCCCAGATGGCGGAATTGGTAGACGCACTACCTTGAGGTGGTAGCGACGTAAGTCGTGGGGGTTCGAGTCCCCCTTTGGGCACCAATCTGAAGTTCGTGCACGGAAGCATGGACTTGTCGGCCACGGATGGAGGGAGTCAGCGATGGCCCTCACCCAGGTACTACGCGTATCCGCACCTGTCGCGCGGTTCGTGAAGAGTCTAGCGGTCCGGAACGCTGCGCTTTATTCGTAGCGGGCCGGGCGACAGCCGCGGCGACGCGGCTCGGTTTCACCCGACCCGTCGACACAACTCAACGCCGAGAGAACTGAAGTGCTGGCCGAATATCTGCCGACCCTGCTGTTTCTGATTGTTGCTACCGGCATAGGCATTGCCCTGATCGTTGTCGGCAACTTCCTTGGCCCCAAGCGCTTCGATGCCGAAAAGCTGTCGCCTTACGAATGCGGATTCAACGCCTTCGAAGACGCGCGCATGCGCTTCGATGTGCGCTATTACCTCATCGCGATCCTGTTCATCGTTTTCGATCTCGAAATCGCCTTCGTGTATCCGTGGGCGCTGGTATTCCGCGAGCTTGGCGTATTCGGTCTGATCGAAATGGGCGTGTTTCTGGGGCTGCTGCTGATCGGTTTCATCTACGTCTGGAAAAAAGGCGCGCTGGAATGGGAGTGACACCGTGGGAGTGATCCAAACCGTCCAGAAAGTCGCGGATTTCGCGAACAACCCGATCCCGGAAGGGCGGCTCGACGATATCTTGCGCCCCGAAAGCCTGCTCTCGGCCGATGGCAATCCCCTGCTCGAAAACGGGTTTGTCACCACTAGCTTCGACGTGCTCTGGAACTGGGCGCGCACCGGCTCGATGTGGCCGATGACCTTCGGTCTTGCCTGCTGCGCCGTGGAAATGATGCATGCCGGAGCCGCACGCCTCGATCTTGATCGCTATGGCGTGGTGTTCCGCCCGTCGCCGCGCCAGTCCGACGTGATGATCGTGGCCGGCACGTTGGTCAACAAGATGGCGCCGGCGCTGCGCAAGGTCTACGACCAGATGCCCAACCCCAAGTGGGTGATCTCGATGGGCAGCTGCGCCAACGGCGGCGGCTACTATCACTATTCATATGCTGTAGTGCGCGGCTGCGACCGTATCGTTCCGGTCGATGTTTATGTCCCCGGCTGCCCGCCGACCGCTGAAGCGCTGGTTTACGGCATCCTGCAGCTGCAGAAAAAAATCCGTCGCGGCACCAATTTCGGCGACAACATCCAGGGTGTCCGCTGACATGGCGGGCCACGCTTTCGCCGAGCGCCTGCGCGCGCGCTTCCCGGACGCCATCGTCACCGTCGCCGATCCGCGTGGCGAAGTCGGTATCGAATTTCCGAACGGCGATTGGCATGCTGAGTGCGAAGCGCTACGAGACGAGTTCGGCTTCGAATCGCTGGTCGATCTGTGCGGTGTGGACTACCTCGGCTACGGCAGCGATGAGTGGAACACGGATCTGTCTTCCGAAGGCTTCAGCCGCGGCGTAGAAGGCCGCGGTGTCGGCCGTTTCAAATACGGCGAAACCACCACCCAGCAGTCCGCGCAGTTCGAAGATCAGACGATCGATCCGGTACCGCAGCGTCGCTATGCTGCGGTCGCGCAGCTGCTGTCGGTGCAGCACAACCGTCGCATTCGTGTGAAAGCGTTCGCGCAGAACGATGATCTGCCGATCGTCGCCTCGCTCACCCCTGTGTGGCCAGTCGCGAACTGGTTTGAGCGTGAAGCGTTCGATCTGTTCGGCATCATCTTCGAAGGCCATCCCGATCTGCGCCGGATCCTGACCGATTATGGTTTTATCGGTCATCCGTTCCGCAAGGATTTTCCGCTGATCGGCAACGTCGAAGTCCGCTACGACGACGAGAAGAAGCGCGTGATCTACGAACCGGTCACCTCGGTCGAGCCGCGCGTGGGCGTGCCGCGCGTGATCCGCGACGATGCCCGTTACGCGACCGCTTCTGGCGAATCGGCTGCGCGCAAGGCGGAGGCCTCGAAATGAGCACACCGCATCAGGCCAGCGAAGGTTTCGCCAGCAATGCAGCGGAATCCCGACAGGAGATCCGCAACTACACGCTCAACTTCGGCCCGCAGCATCCGGCCGCGCACGGCGTACTGCGGCTGATTCTCGAAATGGACGGCGAAATCGTCCAGCGCGCGGATCCGCATATTGGTCTGCTGCATCGCGGCACCGAGAAACTGGTCGAATCCAAGCCGTTCAACCAGTCGATCGGCTATATGGACCGCCTCGATTACGTATCGATGATGTGTAACGAACACGCCTACGTGCTCGCCATCGAACGACTGATGCAGATCGAAGCGCCGGAACGCGCGCAGTGGATCCGCACGATGTTCGACGAGATCACCCGCATCCTGAATCATCTGATGTGGATCGGTTCGAACGCGCTCGATCTCGGCGCGATGGCGGTGTTTCTGTACGCCTTCCGCGAACGCGAAGAGCTGATGGACGTGTACGAAGCGGTGTCCGGCGCGCGCATGCATGCGACGTATTACCGTCCGGGTGGCGTCTACCGCGATCTGCCGGAAAAAATGCCGCAATATCGCGAGTCGCCGTGGCGCAAGGGCAGCAAGCTCAAGCGCTTCAACGCGTGGCGCGAAGGTTCCATGCTGGATTATCTGGAAGCGTTCACCCACGACTTCCCGGCGCGGATCGACGAATACGAAACGCTGCTGACCGACAATCGCATCTGGAAACAGCGCACTGTCGGCATCGGCGTGATTCCGCCGGAACAGGCGTTGGCCTGGGGCATGACCGGCCCGATGATTCGTGGCTCCGGCATCGCGTGGGATCTGCGCAAGAAGCAGCCTTATGCGAAGTACGCCGAAGTCGATTTCGACATTCCGGTGGGCGTGGCGGGCGACTGCTACGACCGCTATCTGGTCCGTGTCGCCGAGATGCGCGAATCCAATCGCATCGTCCAGCAGTGCGTGAAGTGGCTGAAGGCAAATCCCGGCCCGGTGATGATCGACAATTACAAGGTCGCGCCGCCGAGCCGCGAATCCATGAAAGACGATATGGAAGCGCTGATCCATCATTTCAAACTGTTCACCGAAGGCTACTGCGTGCCGGCCGGCGAAACGTACTGCGCCGTCGAAGCGCCGAAGGGCGAATTCGGCTGTTATCTGATATCCGATGGCGCGAACAAACCGTTTCGCGCGCATCTGCGTGCGCCGGGATTCGCGCATCTGTCGTCGATGGACACGATCGTGAAAGGCCATATGTTGGCCGACGTGGTCGCGATGATCGGCACCTACGACATCGTGTTCGGCGAAATCGATCGCTGAGAGCGCATATAAACAATGAAAGCGACTGGAAATTTCGAAGCCTGCCGTAACGTCGACCCGATGGTCGCGTTGAACGACAAGACGCGTGCGCATATCGATCACTGGCTGGCCAAGTTTCCGCCGGATCGCAAACGCTCGGCAGTGCTGCAGGGGCTGCACGCCGCGCAGAAGCAGAACGAGGGCTGGTTGACCGACGAGCTTATCGCCGCGGTCGCGAAGTATCTCGACCTGCCGCCGGTGTGGGCCTACGAAGTGACGACTTTCTACTCGATGTTCGAAACCGAGAAAGTCGGCCGCCATAACGTCGCGTTCTGCACCAACATCAGCTGCTGGCTGAATGGCGCCGAAGACCTGGTCGCGCACGCCGAAAAAAAACTCGGCTGCAAACTGGGTCAATCTTCCGCAGACGGCCGCATTTTCCTTAAACAGGAAGAAGAGTGTCTGGCTGCATGCTGCGGCGCGCCGATGATGGTCATCAATGGTCATTACCACGAGAAGCTCGACCTCGCAAAAGTCGATGCGCTTCTTGATGGTTTGAAATAGGGCAGGGCGAGGAGATGGCACATCACGACACCCATACCACCGGTCCCGTCGGCCCCGCGCCGAAGGAACATCAGGTTGTCTACACCACGCTGCATTTCGATACGCCGTGGTCGTACGAAAATTACCTGAAAACCGGCGGTTACAGCGCGCTGCGCAGGATCATCGAAGAAAAGATCCCGCCGGAGCAGGTGATCGAGATGGTCAAGGGTTCGGGCTTGCGCGGCCGCGGCGGCGCGGGCTTTCCCACCGGCCTGAAGTGGAGCTTCATGCCGAAGGGCACCGGCATGCAGAAATATATTCTCTGCAACTCGGATGAATCCGAGCCGGGCACCTGCAAAGACCGCGACATTCTGCGCTTCAACCCGCATGCGGTGATCGAAGGCATGGCGATTGCCTGCTATGCGACGGGTTCGACGGTTGCCTACAACTATCTGCGCGGCGAGTTCCATCACGAGCCCTTCGAGCATCTGGAAGAAGCCACCGCCGACGCTTACAAGCACGGCTGGCTGGGCAAGAACGTGCTCGGCAGCGGCTGCGATATCGACATCTACAATGCGCTGGGTGCCGGTGCTTACATCTGCGGCGAAGAAACCGCGCTGATGGAGTCGCTGGAAGGCAAG
>JANOXT010000016.1:0-6162 GCA_031418555.1 Lysobacterales bacterium
ACTACGCCTCACATCTCAAAGGCGAGTCGATGCTCAACACGCCGCCGACCTGGAACTGGTACATGCTGGGCCTCAACGTGAAGTGGATGTTGGCCGAAGGCGGTGTCGCCGAATTCGCCCGCCGCAGCGCCGAAAAGTCCGCGCTGCTGTATTCGGCGATCGACGGCTCCGGCGGCTATTACCGCAACGAGGTCGCCGCCGCGGTGCGTTCGCGCATGAACGTGCCGTTCTTTCTTCACGACGAAGCGCTGGACAAATCTTTTCTGTCCGAAGCCAAGGCCGCTGGTCTGATGGCGCTGAAGGGCCACCGCGCGCTCGGCGGAATGCGCGCCTCGATCTACAACGCGATGCCGGTCGAAGGCGTGAAGGCGCTGGCCGATTTCATGCGCGAGTTCCAAACGCGTCATGGCTGAGAAGCCCAAAGGCACCGCCGCCCCGAAGCCGGCGAAGCGCGCGGCGAAGCAGGCGACCGTCGCCAAAACAGTGAAACCGAAAACCGCAAAAGCCGCCGGCATGCCGAAGTCATCGGTCCAGATCCCGACCGACGCCCAAGGCAAGCCCGATCTGCTCGCAGTGCGTGCGCAGATCGACGGCATCGACCATGAGATCCAGACGCTGATCGCCGAACGCGCGATCTGGGCGCATCAGGTCGGCAAAGCCAAGGGCAAACTCGCGGCGGCGGTCGATTACTACCGCCCCGAACGCGAAGCGCAGGTGCTGCGCCGCGTGGTCGACCGCAACGAGGGTCCGCTGTCGGACGAAGTGCTGGTGCGGCTGTTCCGCGAAATCATGTCCGCGTGTCTCGCCCAGCAGGAGCCGCTGCGCGTAGGCTATCTCGGCCCCGAGGGCACGTTTTCGCAGCAGGCGGTCTACAAGCACTTCGGCCATTCGGCGAAGGCGCTGCCGCTGACCACGATCGAAGAAGTCTTCGATGAAGTCGCCGCAGGTCACGCGGATTTCGGCGTCGTGCCGGTCGAGAATTCAGGCACCGGCACCATTCAATCGACGCTCGATCTGTTCCTGACCTCGCCGCTGATGATCTGCGGAGAGGTTGAACTGCGCGTGCACCAGTATCTGCTGTCGCGCACCGGCCATATCGAAGACATCGAACGCGTGTATTCGCACGCGCTGTCGCTGGCGCAGTGCAAAAACTGGCTGCGGCAGAATCTGCCCAAGGTCGAAAAACATGCCGTCGTCAGCAATGCCGAAGCCGCACGCCGCGCGCGCAACGCCGACGACGCGGCAGCCATCGCCGGCGAGAACGCCGCGCATGTCTACGGCCTGAAAATCGTGGCTGGGCCGATCGAAGACCGCAGCGACAACACCACGCGTTTTCTGGTGATCGGCCGCGCCTCGTTTCCGTCATCGGGCAACGACCGCACCTCGCTGATGGTGTTCATCCGCGATCAGCCGGGCGCGCTGTACAAGATTCTCGAACCTTTGGCGCGCCGCGCGATCAGCATGAACCGGATCGAATCGCGTCCCGCGCACGGCGCGTTGTGGCAGTACGCCTTCTTCATTGATGTCACCGGCCACGCCGAGGAATCGCCGCTGAAAGATGCACTGGCCGAGATCGACACATACGCCGGCGATGTGCGGGTGCTGGGCTCGTATCCGGTGGCGGTGCCTTAAAGCCGGGAGACGGGAGACGGGAGACGGGAGACGCTAATGCGGAAAAACGCTGTCATCCCGAATCCCCGGTTCCACCGGGGTGAGGGACCTGCTTTCCGCTCTTTGCATCGACAACAGCAGCAGATTCCTCGCCTGCGGTTCGGAATGACAATGTCCTGCTTGTGCGTTCGGAATAAAAATACCGTCATCTGGATGTTGGAATGAAGCAAATCGATCAAGACGCTCTCGAAGCGATGTTCTCGTCAATCGCGCAGCCTGGCATCCAAACACTGCGTGCCTACGACCCCGGACACGATCTGGTCGCATTTCGGCGCCGTTTCGAAGGCCGGCATCTCATCGAGCTTGGCTCGAACGAAAACCCGTATGGCCCGAGTCCGCGCGCGAAAGAAGCGATCCTCGCCACGATTCACGACAGCTTTCGTTATCCCGATCCGCTCGGCGCCGATCTCAAAGGTGCGCTCGCGGCGAAGCACGGCGTCGATGCCGCATCGATCTTGCTGGGCAACGGTTCGCATGAACTGCTGATGCAATTCGCGCAGGTGTTCGCTGGGCCCGGTGTCGACGTGGTCGCGTCGCAGTTCGGTTTCGCTGTTTACGCCATCGCCGCGCAGTGCGCGGGCGCCACGCTGCGGATCGCGCCGTGCAATGCCGATGACCACGCGATGCCGTGCGGGCACGACCTTGATGCGATCGCCGCTGCGATCACGCCCGTGACGCGTCTGCTGTACCTCGCCAACCCCAATAACCCCACCGGCACTTGGTACGACGCGGATGACTTCGCCGCGTTCATGGCGAACGTACCGGCGAACGTCGTGGTGGTGGTCGACGAAGCCTACGCTGAATTCGTCGATGCACCGGAATGGGCGTCGGCGCTGATGTTGCGGGCGCAATATCCGAATCTGGTCGTCACCCGCACCTTCAGCAAAGCCTATGCACTGGCGGGACTGCGCGTCGGTTATGCCATCGCACATCCGGGCCTGATTGCAGTGATGGAACGCGTGCGCGAAAGTTTCAACGTCAACAGCCCGGGATCGGCTGCGGCGCAAGCTGCGCTCGGCGACGATGCGCATCTGCAGTGGGTGATCGCACGCAGCGTCGAACAGCGCGAGGCCTTGGCCTCCGCGCTGCGTGCGCGCGGTTTGAAGGTGTTTCCGTCGCAAACGAATTTTTTGCTGGTGCAGTTCGCTGAGCCCGGCGACAACGCGCGTGTCGCTGCGATTGAACTTGCGTTGTGCGGTCTCGGCATCGTGCTGCGGCCGATGGTCGGCTATGGCCTTGGCCACTGTCTGCGCATCACCGTCGGCAATGCCGATGAAAACCGCCGGCTGCTGGCCGGACTCGACGAGGTGTTGATATGAGTGCTGCGGATATAAAAAGTTGGATCGTGGGCGCCGGAACGCCGCTGATCGGCCGTATTCGCGTGCCCGGCGACAAGTCGGTGTCGCACCGCGCGATCATGCTGGCCTCACTGGCCAAAGGCGTGTCGCGCATCGACGGTTTTCTCGAAGGCGAAGACACGCGCGCGACTGTGGCCGTATTTCAGCAGCTCGGCGTGAAGATAGAAGCCCCGTCGCCGCAGTCGCGGATCGTGCACGGCGTAGGGCTGCGCGGACTGCGCGCCAGCGTCGAAGCACTGGACTGCGGCAACGCCGGCACCGGCATGCGTTTGTTGACCGGCGTACTGGCGGGTCAGGCCTTTGACAGCACGCTCGTCGGCGATGCTTCGCTGTCGAAGCGGCCGATGCGGCGTGTGATCGATCCGCTTGCGAACATGGGTGCGCGCATTGATAGCGATGCCGGCGGTTTGCCGCCATTACGGATCCACGGCGGCAGCGCGCTGCAGGGCATCGATTACACACTTCCGGTCGCCAGCGCGCAGGTGAAATCGGCGCTGTTGCTCGCGGGCCTGTACGCCGATGGCGACACCATCGTGCGCGAACCGCATCCCACCCGCGATTACACCGAGCGGATGCTGTCGGCGTTCGGCTGGCCGATCGAATTCTCGCCCGGCATCGCATGCGTGCGCGGCGGCGCGAATGGGCGCCATGCGCTGCGCGCAACCGACGTATCGGTGCCTGCGGATTTTTCGTCCGCGGCTTTTTTTCTGGTCGCCGCCAGCGTGATTCCGGGCTCAAAGCTGACCCTGGAAGCGGTCGGCATGAACCCGCGCCGCACCGGCCTGCTGCAGGCGCTACGAATGATGGGCGCCGATATCGTCGAAAGCCATGCGCGCAATCAGGGCGGCGAAGCGGTTGCCGACCTGCATGTGCGTGCGACGCAGCTGCAAGGTATCGATGTGCCGGAAATGATCGTGCCCGACATGATCGACGAATTTCCGGCGCTGTTCGTGGCTGCGGCATGCGCGACCGGCAGCACCCGCGTCAGCGGCGCGGCGGAACTGCGTGTGAAAGAATCCGACCGCCTCGCCGCGATGTCGTCCGCGCTGCGAGCGCTGGGCATCCGTGTTGACGAATTCGACGACGGCGCGTTGATTCATGGCGGCCCGTTCGCGATCGATCCCGCTGCGGCGGTGGTCATCGACAGCCACGGCGACCACCGTATCGCGATGGCGGCTGCCATCGCCGGACAGCGCTGCAGCGGTGAGTTATTCATTGGCGATATCGCGAATGTGGCGACGTCGTTCCCGGGCTTCGATGCGTTGGCGCGAAGCGTAGGGTTTTCGCTGCGCGAAGCGTAATTTGTCCGATCTTCCCCGGTAGAGCGGCCTTCAGGCCGCTGATTGCTCGGACTCTGTTTTCCTGACATCAACATCAGAATTTCCTGATGTTTCTCTGACGGCCGCTGCGCAACCATGCGTAATGTCCAGTCCACGTCTCACCACCGGCAGATTTTCCGAACATGGCCTGATCTATTCGGTTACTACCGTCTGCCACCGTCGTTGTCCGTTGTTCCTCGATACATCAGCTGTGGATGCTGTCACTGAAGAGTTACAGCGTATCTCCCAGGATCGGGTCGTCGAAAACTATGCATGGGTATTGATGCCAAATCACCTTCATTGGTTGTTTCTTTTGCGTGAAGGAACGTTGGCGCATTGCATGCAATTGCTCAAGGGGCGGAGCGCACGTGCTATCAACAGGTTGCGAGTCGGGGATAGCACTGTTTGGCAAGCCGGATTTTTTGACCACGCAGTACGTCGTGATGATTGCGTACAAAGACATGCTCGGTACATCGTTGAAAATCCGATTCGTGCCGGTTTGGCGGCAGCCGTTGGTGACTACGCTCATGCGTGGTGCGCGTGGGATATAAACTGATGTTGAGGCATTCAGCGGCCTCAAGGCCGCTCTACCAAAAGTTGTCAGCGGCCTTCGAGGGTAAACGCGATCGGCACTTCCACGGCCGCGGCCACTGCGCGGCCGTTCTGCTGTGCCGGGCGGAAGCGCCATTGTTTTGCGGCCTGCAGGGCGGCACGATCCAGCGAGCGCGAGCCGCTGCGTGTGACGATGCTGACCGCGGTGGGTTCGCCGTCGGCGCCCACTTCGATGCGCACCACCACCTTGCCGGTTTCGCCGTTGCGCAGCGCGTCTGCGGGGTATTTCATCGTCGGCTTTGAGACCGGTACCGGCACGCTGCCCGGGGCCAGATCGGACGCGGGCCGGTCGGTCTGCACAGGGTTATCGGCCAACGGCCGCTGTGCTGGCGTTTCGATCGGGCGTGGGATCGCCACCGGCGGCGGTGGCGCGGGCGGCGGGTTGCGCATGGCCTCCTCGGCGGCTTCGGACATGCCGCTGGCGCTGCGGTCGCCGTCGGCCATCGGCGCGGGCAGCGGTTCGAACACCTGGCCGTCGACGCCATCGGTCTTGTTTTCGGCGCGGTAGAAATCGCCGTCGTTGCGCATATCCAGCCACAGCATGAAAAACAGCAGCAAGCCGACCCCGAACCCGCCGGCCACCAACCACCACGCGCGCTGGGACAGGCCGAATCGGGACCCCGATGGCGGATGCGGGGGCTTGGGCTGGGCAGTCGACATACGGGCGATCGCTGACACGGAGGAGGCCGGATTGTGGCACGGCTTGCGCGGCCGGGTTTCATTCATCCACACGCTATCGGTGCGGATTGGGCGGCAATTCAGGCGATAATCCGCACCCGTCACGCTTCGCGACACGTCCCTTATGCTCGATCCCATCCTGCTGCGCAATCAACCTGAAGTCCTCGCCGCCCGCCTCAAGGAGACCCGCGGTTACGATCTCGATATCGAGCCTCTTCAACAGTGGGAGTCCGAGCGCAAACAGTTGCAGGTGCGCACGCAGGAGCTGCAGAACCTGCGCAACACCAAGAGTAAACAGATCGGCATGCTCAAGGCCAAGGGTGAGGACGTGTCGGCGGTGATGGCCGAGGTGGCGGCGTTTGGCGACGAGTTGAAGACCAGCGAGGCCCGGCTGGATGACATCAAAGACGCCATCGACAGTATCGCTGCGGGCATCCCGAATCTGCCGGACGAGTCGGTGCCGCTGGGCAAGGACGAGCACGGCATCATCGAGCAGCTCCGCTGGGGCACGCCGCGCGTCTTCG
>JANOXT010000017.1:0-8410 GCA_031418555.1 Lysobacterales bacterium
CCGAATTGCGGGCCAAGACCGACGAGTTCAAGGCCCACATCGCCGAGGTGGTCAAAGAGGCCGGCGCCGACCCGGCGGCCATCAAGAAGGCCGAGCTAGTTGCCCTGGACGAGATTTTGCCCGAAGCCTTCGCCGCCACGCGCGAGGCCGCCATGCGCGCCATCGGCCAGCGCCACTACGACGTGCAGCTGATCGGCGGCATGGTGCTGCACGGCAACAAGATCGCTGAAATGCGCACCGGCGAGGGCAAAACGCTGGTCGGCACGCTGCCGGTCTACCTGAACGCCCTGCTGGGCCACAGCGTCCACCTGGTGACGGTCAACGACTACCTGGCCCGCCGCGACGCGCGCTGGATGTTCCCTATTTACAATTTGCTCGGTCTGACGGTCGGCGTGCTGCAAGAAGCCGCCCGCACCGAGAACGGCCGCAAGGCCTTCGTGCTCGATTTGACCAAAGAGTCGGCCCAGGAAGACGGCCACTGGCTGCGGCTAGTCGACCGGCGCGAGGCCTACGCCGGCGACATCGTTTACGGCACCAACCACGAGTTCGGCTTCGACTATCTGCGCGACAACATGGCGCTGTCGAAGGAAGACCGCCACCAGCGCGGCCTGCATTACGCGATCGTCGACGAAGTGGACTCGATCCTGATCGACGAGGCGCGCACGCCGCTGATCATCTCCGGCCCGGCCGAAGAATCGCCCGAACTCTACGTCAAGGTCAATCGCATCGTGCCGCAGTTGAAGCGGCAGGAAGTCGAGGATGGCGTCGGCGATTTCTGGGTCGACGAAAAGGGCAAGCAGGTGCATCTGTCCGAGGCCGGGCAGGAGCATGCCGAAGATCTGTTGCGCCGCAACGGCATCATCGATACGAATGACGGCCTCTACGCCGCGCACAACATCCACGTCGTGCACCATCTCAACGCCGCGATGCGCGCGCATGCGCTGTTCCAACGCGACGTGGACTACATCGTGCGCGACGGCGAAGTGGTGATCGTCGACGAATTCACCGGACGCACGCTGGTGGGCCGGCGCTGGTCCGATGGCCTGCATCAGGCGGTCGAGGCGAAGGAAGGCGTGCCGGTGC
This sequence comes from Lysobacterales bacterium, assembly GCA_031418555.1. GTDB lineage: Bacteria > Pseudomonadota > Gammaproteobacteria > Xanthomonadales > Xanthomonadaceae > Lysobacter_I. Next base: position 1,084 of record JANOXT010000017.1, read on the forward strand.
AGCGCGACAATCAGACCCTCGCCAGCATCACCTTCCAGAATCTGTTCCGCATGTACAAGAAGCTGTCGGGCATGACCGGCACCGCCGATACCGAAGCCTACGAATTCCAGAATATCTACGCGCTGGAAGTGGTGGTCATCCCGACCCACCGCGACATGGTGCGCAAAGATCATTCCGATGCCGTCTTCCTCAACAAGGCCGGCAAATACCGCGCCGTGATCAACGAAATCCGCGAGGCGAACGCCAAAGCTCAGCCTGTACTGGTCGGCACCACCTCCATCGAAGTGTCGGAGATGTTGTCCGAGCAGCTCAAGCAGGCCGGTATCGTGCATGAGGTACTCAACGCCAAACAGCACGAGCGCGAAGCGCACATCATCGCCCAGGCCGGGCGTCCGCATGCGGTGACCATCGCGACCAATATGGCCGGACGCGGTACCGATATCGTGCTCGGCGGTTCGCTGGAATCCGAGATCGCGGTGCTTGAGGCCGAGCGAAGCGCTGAACTGGACACGGCGGAACGCCAGCGCATCAAGGCCGAATGGCAGCAGCGACACGACGCGGTGAAAGCCAGCGGCGGTCTGCATATCGTCGGCACCGAGCGCCATGAATCGCGCCGCATCGACAACCAGCTGCGCGGTCGCTCGGGCCGTCAGGGCGATCCGTGCTCCTCCCGCTTCTATCTGTCTCTCGAAGATAACCTGATGCGCATCTTCGCGGCCGACTGGGTGCAGCGGATGATGGCGCGGATGGGGTTGAAGGAAGACGACATCATCGAAAGCCCGCTGGTCAGCAAACAGATCGCCGGCGCGCAGCGCAAGGTCGAAGCGCACAACTTCGATATCCGCAAGAACCTGCTCGATTTCGACGATGTCAACAACGATCAGCGCAAGGTCATCTACGGTCAGCGCGATGAATTGCTGGATGCCGAAAACATCAAGCACAACATCGACGACATCCGCAGTGATGTGGTTGCCGATCTGGTCGCCCGTTTCGTGCCGCCGAATTCGATCGACGAACAGTGGGATCTGCCTGGTCTGGAATCCGAGCTTGCAGCCGAATTCAATCTGCAGCTGCCGATGACGCAAATGATCCAGGACAAGACCGAGATCGACGCCGAAAGCATCGCCGCGCACGTGCAGGACGCGGTCACCAAACTCTTTGACGACAAAGAAGCCGCGGTCGGCGCCGACACCATGCGCATGCTCGAAAAACACCTGATGCTGACCGTGGTCGATCAGAGCTGGAAAGAGCATCTGGGCCGCATGGATTACCTGCGTCAGGGCATCCATCTGCGTGGTTACGCGCAGAAACAGCCGAAGCAGGAATACAAGAAGGAAGCGTTCGAGCTGTTCGGCGAGATGCTGGAGAAGGTCAAGCGCGAAGTGATTTCGCTGTTGGCCCGTGTGCGCATCCGCAGCGAGGAAGAGATCGTGCAGGCCGAAGCCGCCGAGCGCGCGCGCGCCGAGTCCATCGCGGGGCAGATGCAGTTCCAGCATCCGGACATGGGCGGCTACAGCGCCGATGAGGAAGCCGCCGACCCCGACTATCAGAATGCATCTGAAGTGCCGAAGGTTGGCCGCAACGACCCGTGCCCGTGCGGTTCCGGCAAGAAGTACAAACACTGTCACGGGCAGCTGGCGTAAGCCTGCAAATAGAAACCGGTAGAGCGGGCTTGAGCCCGCTGCGCCTTTTCGGAATCGGGCGGGTTGTCGAGCAAAGCCGACATCGGATACGACGCGATTCGCCATGACCGATTCTCCATTTCCGACGCCTGATCTCCGCATTGTCCATGTCGTCGCTGGCGTCATCAGCGACGTACGCGGACGCATTCTGCTGGCGCGTCGCACCGAAGGCCGCGATCTGGCCGGGCGATGGGAATTCCCCGGCGGCAAAGTCGATCCCGGCGAAACGCCCGAACAGGCGCTGGTGCGCGAGCTGCGCGAAGAGCTGGGCATTGAGACGCGCGTCGGTGCACCGGTGATCGCAGTGCAGCAGCAATATCCGCATAAACGCCTGCGGCTGGATGTGCGCCATATCGCGGCATGGACCGGTACGGTCAAAGGGCTCGACGGCCAGGCCTTGGTCTGGGTGCCGCCGCACAAACTCGCGAGTTATGCGATGCCGGGCGCCGACCGCCCGGTGGTGGCCGCGCTGCGAGACCCCGAGCATTATCTGATTACGCCCGAGCCCGGCGACGACGATGCGCGCTGGCTGTCCAGCTTGCGCAAAGCGATCGATGCAGGTGCGCGTCGCATACAGCTGCGTGCGTACGCGGCCGAGTCAGGACGCTGGCGACGGCTGGTCGAATACGCCGCGACGTATGCGCGCGACGCTGGCGCCGAGGTCTTGATCAATGGCGATATTACGCTCGCCAAAGCGCTTGGCATCGGCGTGCATCTGCGCGCCTCGCAAGTGAACGTGCTGTCCGAACGTCCGCTGCCGCGCGCTCAAAGCGTCATCGCGTCCTGCCATACGCGCGAAGAACTCGCTGCTGCGCAGAATCTGGATTGCGATGCCGCTGTGCTGGGTCCGATCTTGGCGACACCGTCGCATCCGGGCGAATCCGGTATCGGTTGGGACAGATTCGTTGCGATGCGCGAACACGTTTCCATGCCCATCTATGCGCTGGGCGGCATGACCCGCGATCATGTTGAACTGGCGCGCAGTCACGGTGCCCAAGGCATTGCGGCTATCCGGAGCCTCTGGCCCGATCCCGTCTAATCGCCGATAGCCGGCAGAAAACCGGTATTTTCGCGATGCTCGATCTTCCGGTTTCAGTTTCCCTGATTCAACAGATTCTGTTCCCAGAACAGAATGCTGGCCGCACCGAAATAATCGTTGTTGCTCTTTTTGCGGAAGCCGTGGCCTTCATCGGCATAGAGCAGATACCACACCGGCTGGCCGTTGGCGCGTACCGCTTTCACGATCTGCTCGGCTTCGGTGTAGGGCACGCGCGGATCGTTGCGGCCTTGAGCGACGAAGAGCTTTGCGGTGATCCGGTTCGCGTTGTTCAACGGCGAAATCCGTTCGAATACTTCGGCCATCTTCGGGTCGCGCTCGTCGCCATACTCCACCCGACGCAGGTCGCGGCGATAGCTTTCGGTGTTTTTCAGGAACGTGCCGAAGTTGGAAATACCGACTACGTCGATGCCCGCGCGGATGCGGTCGCTGTAGTGCGTCAGCGAGGCCAGCACCATGTAGCCGCCGTAGCTGCCGCCGACTACGCCGACGCGCGCGCTGTCGAGTTCGGGCTGTTGCGCGATCCAGTCCAGCAGCGCGCCGATATCCTTGACCGAATCTTCGCGCTTCGCGGCGTTGTCCAGAGACAGATAGGTTTTGCCGTAGCCGGTCGAACCGCGCACGTTCGGCACCAGCATCGCCACGCCCATCTCATTCGCCATGAACTGTGCGGTCGGATTGAAGGTCGGCTGCGATTGGCCTTCCGGGCCGCCGTGGATGTTGATCACCACCGGCAGTTTGCGGCCTGCCGGCACGTTCGAAGGGCGGTAGTAGAAGGCCGGAATCGTACGCGGCCTGCCGTCCACAATATCGAAGGTGGGGTAGCGGATCAGGGTCGGCGCGATGAATTTCGTAGCATCCAGACCGCCGACTTCGCTTTGCGTCCAGCGCGCGAGTGAGGCCTTCTGCAGATCGATCACAAACACGTCGCTTGGCGATGTTGCGCTGTTAAGCGTGAGCGCGAGCCGACGGCCGTCGGGCGAAAACGCCCCGGAGCCGAAAACCCCGATCGGCAGTGTCGGCAGCTTGATTTCGCGATGGGAGGGCAGCGACAGCACGCGCAGTTGGCTGATGCCGTCCTCATTGGTGACGTACGCCAGATGCTTGCCGTCATCGGAAAGACTGAAGCCCGCGACGTCCCATGGAATCTTCGCGCTGAGCACGTTGAGCTTGCCGGTGGCCGGGTCGTGATACCGCAGCGTCTGGAATTCCTGCGCTGCGCCGTTCACGGGTTCATCGGAGACGAAATAGACCGATTTGCCGTCAGGCGCGTAGGCGAAACTGCCGAATGCCGCCTTGCCGCCATCGACAGGAAACATCGTCAATGCGCCTGTGGCGAGATCGACTTCGCCCGGGTACGCCTCGGCCGCCGACACGCCCTTCATCACCAGCAGGGTTTTGCCGTCGGGCGAGAAATCGAGCGCGTTCCAGCTCCCACCTGCGGTTACCACCGGCGTTGCGGTTCCCGTGGCGATGTCGCGGACCCACACATCGGTATCGGTGCCGTTGCGCGCGGTGCTGCGATACGCCAAAAGCTTGCCGTCGCGGGAAAACAGGCCGCCGGAATTCTGCGTGCGTTTGCCGTCGGTCAGCAGCGCAACTTCGCGCGTCGCAGTGTCGAACCAGTACAGCTGCGAAAATTCGTCGCCGCCCTTGTCCTTCGAAAACACGAAGCCATCCTGCGCGGCCTTCGCCTGCATCGGCGACATGCTGCCGACCGGCTCGGGGTAGAACGTCAGCTGCTCGCGCATGCCCAGCGGCTGGCACACGCGATGCGCCTGGCTGGTTTCGGCGAAGCGGGTGCTGATCAGCAGACAGCCGCTTTTCGTCCAGCCCGCGATGCTGGCGCCGCGGGTGTTCTGGTAGCGGTTGAGTCGATCGATGAGTTCCTGCGGGATTGCCGGGATGTTTTCGCTGATGCGATTGCCCACTTGCTCACGGACTGTTTTCGGATCAGGCGCGGCCTGCGCAAAGGCCAGCTGGGTGCAGGCGAAACCGAAGAACGCGGCGGCAAGCGTTTGGCGGCGCAACATGGGCAATGCTTCCGTTGAGGACAGCGTCCGAGCATAGCCGCTGTCATCGCGTTGGGAAGTAGCCGGAAGTCACGGTCTGCGGGGTTAGACTCCACGCAGGATTCACGCAGAAGGCCAAGCCATGTCCACGCCCCTGATCGCGCCCGATGGTGCCGAATGGCCGGATCTGACCCAAGCGCCGGACATCATCGCGGCATGGGAGCAGGCGGTTGGCTGCAGGCTTCCCGCTGCATATCGAAGCTTCATGCTGGGCTACGGCGGAGGGCGCATCTATCCGTCGATGTTTGTGGTCGATCAGCCGCCCGAGATCTGGGGCATGACGGACTTCTGCACCTTCTGCGACCCGCTCTACGACTGGGACTATGCGGTCAGTCTGTGGAACGGCGAGACTTACTTGGACGCGAGGCCCAAGGATTTTTTCTTTATCGGCTGCAACCCGGGTGGGTTGGAAATTCTGATGTCGCTGCGGCCGGCCGATCACGGGTGCATCTACACATGGTGGGGCGGGTCGCTGCGCTGGGGCGATAAGGGAAACAACGAGCGCAATGTCTATCTGCAGGCCGGAAATTTCACGGATTTTATCGGTCAGATGTTCGAAAACGAGTAGCGCGATGCGTATGCGTACTGGGCGACACCGCGCCATACACTGCTTGCCCGCGAACTGGTGCTGCGTTGATCGATGTCCGTGGCAGGGGGCATCGGGCGCGGTCTTTGACATGCATGACCACGATCAAGCGATATACGCGCCATGAAAATGCTACCAACAGTCCGCCAGGGGCTGAAGCGCCTCCTGCGCATGCTCACGCGTCGAATTAAAAAACTCTGCTTATTGATAAAGACGACGGGGAGCATCAAGCTCCCCGTCGTCACACATCGATGATCGTTGACTGGTAGCCGTTCACCAGACAGACCGGCAGTTCGGGAAACAGCCGATTCGGGAAACCGCCGATGCATTCGGTCTCGTTCGTATGGATACTCAGAACGGCAGCCCGTATCGATTGACCCGAATCCCGATCTGCACGCCATCGCGTTGGATATTGCGGGCGATGATCGCCACATTGTCGGGCCCGCCGATCACATGCGTGCTGCCCAGCGTGATCTCGTTCATGCTGAAGGGCAGCGATGCGATCGTTGTCAGTTTTCCATCCCTGCCGGCCTGCCACACGCTCTGTATGCGAGTGCGATGGAACGCGGGATAGCCGACGACGATCAGTTCGCCTTCGCTGGACAGTGCATGGCCTTGGGGCACGATATTCTGCAGTGCATCGAAGACCTGCATATTCGGCCAGAACGGGCCCTGCAGATCGAATCGGGTCACCGTATCCGCGCCTCCGGCGGCATTCTTGTTCGAGGTGCGGCTGACGATCGCAACCGTGCGATCGTTGGCCAGCAACGCCACGGTCGCGTTCTGGGGCGGAACCGGCAGCGACTGCCACTGACCGCCGAAGCCATGGTTGTGGATGAGTTCGCGAAATCCGCTGCTTTGCTCGACAAGCGCGAATGCTTCGCCTTCGGCATTCATTGCCGAATGCGTGAGGCGCGTGCCGTGCGGAATCACCCAGGTCGACAGCGTGGTCCATTGCCCCGTCCATGGAACGAACTGCTCCAGAATCAGATCGGTGGTGCCGAAACTGTTCCAGCAGGCTTTGACGTGGCGGATCGTTTCGTTGCCCTGCCTCGGCATGCGGAATGTCGAAGCGGTCATGGATTGACCTGCCTGCGGGCATGCGGGAACGACCGAAAGCACGTCGACGGTTCCGTTACCTGCAGCGCGGAACACGCCGAGTTCGTCTCCCGATGCATTGCTCAGCGTTCCGACGAACAGTGCCGTGTTCTCGACCGGGATACTGGCATCCAACAGCTTTACTTCGCCGGGCAGCGTGGTTTGCCAGATGATCTGCGAACTGTAGCGGGAGCGCATTTCCAGCCGCGTTTCATCGCCATTGAACCCAGAGCTTACGAAGCAGTCCACACGCTGGCCGGATTTCGCATACACGCCGCATTCCGATGTGCGATTGATCTGCGACAGTCCCCAGATCCACGGAATCTGCCCCTGCGCATTGAACGTGTACAGATGCACGAAATCGTAGCGGTTGCTCCAGGGCTGTTTGTTGAAGGACTGCAGATGCACAAAGCCATTTTCGTCCACAGCCACGCCGCGTGATGACGGGAGTTCATTGGACATTGGCGAAAAGAATTCCTGCTGCCAGTCGTTGGCGCTCGCGCCGAACGAACAGGCGAGCAGAGTGGAGCAGGCGAATTGTTTGAGCATGATGTCTCCTGGTGTCGATGAACGGATCGAGAGTGGAACGTGTCTTGGATCGCAGAATTTTCAGGTCCAGAACAACAGAAGCGAAGAAAGCGGGTTGCGAGGATCACGCCCGATTGCGTGAACGACAGGCAACGGCTGCCCGCTGTGCATTCGGTTTTTTGGTTGGAATGCTGGCTTTTTCGCGATTGACGACGTCAAGCCAACGTCTCACAGGGCCTTCTCAGAGGCTGCGACTGGCTACCGCGAGTCGCAAGTAGGGTGGCGGTGAGCACCGTGAACATGC
>JANOXT010000018.1:0-15831 GCA_031418555.1 Lysobacterales bacterium
CTCTTTCTCGTGCGGTCGCCGCAGTGCTAGGTCTCGGGCGTGTCGTCGCGGATCGAGGAAGACACCGAACGCCAGCGGCTGAAGGCGCTGGTCTCGGGCCAGGGCCCGAACGGCGCGCAGAACAGCGGCCACAACGGCCACGCGTCGCCCGGCTATATCGTGCGCACCAATGCCGAGGGGCAGCCGGCGGAAGCGCTGGCCGAAGACATCGCCTACCTCGGTCGGGTCTGGGCGCTGATCGAACAGAATGTGCAGATCACGCCGGTGGGCGGCTGCGTGTACGAAGACCTCAGCCTGCCGATGCGCGCGGTGCGCGATCTGATCCGCCGCGATGTGGAGAAAGTGAAAGTCGATTCGCGCGAGACCTGCGACCGTCTGCGCACGTTCGCCGCACAGTACATGCCGGGTCTCGCCGAGAAAATCGAACATTACACCGGCGCGCGGCCGGTGTTCGATCTGTACGGCGTGGAAGACGAGATCCAGCGCGCGCTTGAGAAGGAAGTACCGCTGAAATCCGGCGGTTATCTGGTGATCGACCAGACCGAAGCGATGACCACGGTCGACGTCAACACCGGTTCGTTTCTCGGCCAGCGCAATCTGGAAGAAACCGTCTACCGCACCAATCTGGAAGCGGCGCAATCGGTGGCGCGACAGCTGCGCCTGCGCAATCTTGGCGGCATCATCATCATCGACTTCATCGATATGATCGATCCCGAACATCGCCGCCAGGTGCTGCGCACGCTCGAAAAGTCGCTGGCGCGCGATCACGCCAAGACCACCGTCTACGATTTTTCGCCGCTGGGTCTGGTCGAAATGACCCGCAAGCGCACTATCGAAAGCCTGCAGCGGCAGTTGAGCGAACCGTGCCACGAGTGCAGCGGACGCGGCACATTGAAAACCGCAGAAACCGTGACCTACGAAATCTTCCGCGAGATCACCCGCGCGGTGCGCCAGTTCGAAGCTGCGCGGCTGCTGGTGATCGCGTCGCCCAAAGTGGTGGCTCGGATCACCGAGGAAGAGTCGTCCGCGGTCGCGGAGTTGGAGGAATTTCTCGGCAAATCCATCCGTTTCCAGGCGGACGCGCAGTACACCCAGGAGCAGTTCGATGTGGTTCTGCTGTAAACCCACGATGGCGTACCGCGGAGCGTGGGGCTGATGCCCACTTCGCTGCGCCGCCGGCTGCGTTTGGCGCGCCGCGGGCTGTGGTACATCACCGCCGTCTCGCTGGTGCTGCTGGCGCTGGTGGCGGGCGTGGTCAGCCAACTGCTGCCGTTGGCCGAGCGTCATCCCGACCGGATCGCCGAATGGCTGAGCGCGCGCGCCGGGCGTCCGGTGCACTTCGATCGCGTCCAGACCGAATGGACCCGACGCGGCCCGCTGCTGCGTCTGGACGGTCTGCGCGTGGGCGAGGGCAACGATGCGGTGTCGATCGGCGCGGCCGAGATTCTGGTGTCGCAATACGCCGGTCTGCTGCCGGGGCGTTCGTTCACCGAGCTGCGCGTGCGCAATCTGTCGCTGACGCTGGAACGCGCCGCCGATGGCCGCTGGCGGGTGCGTGGACTGCCCGGGCAATCGCAGGGCGGCGATCCGCTGGGTTCGCTCGAAGGCCTGGGCGAGCTTCAGGTGATCGATGCCCGGCTGGGCATTTCGGCGCCGTCGCTGAAGATCGATCTTACTGTTCCCGATGTCGACATGCGTCTGCAGGTCAGCGGCGACCGCGTGCGCAGCGGTCTGCGCGCACGCATCCGCGCAGACGCGTCGCCGGTCGATGTCGTGCTCGATTTCGATCGCGACACCGGCAACGGCCGGTTGTATGCCGCGGCGAAGAATGCCGACCTGTCGGCGTGGTCGCCGCTGCTGCGGGTCGGCGGCGTCGCCATCGCAGCCGGCCGCGGCCGTGCGGAAGTATGGGCGACGTTGCGCAAAAGTCATGTCGCTGCGATCAGTATCGATGGCGATCTGGAAGCCGTGCGTCTGCGCGGCGCGCCCTTCAATGATGCCAAAACCGTGGCCGTCGCCGCTCAGACCGCGCTGGTTCCAGCTGCGCCGGTCGTTTCGTTCGCCCGCCTGCAGGCCGTTGCGCACTGGTCGGCCGATGCCAAAGGTTGGCGCCTCGATGCGCCGAGCATGCAGGTGCACGCGGAGGCCAACAGTAAGCCGCAAAAGCTTGATGGGCTGGCGCTGGCCGGCGGTGAACATTACGGGCTGCGCGCCGAGCGCATCGATGCCGGCCCGCTGTTCGCGGTGCTCGCGCTGAGCGACCGGCTGGATCCCGCGCTGCGGCGCTGGCTGACGACTGCGAAACCCGGCGCTGTGCTCGAACACGTGCGCGCCGGTGGCGTGCGCGGCGGCGCGATGTCGGCGACGGCTGAAATGCGTGCGCTGCAGTTCGCGCCGGTGGGCAACGCGCCCGGGATCAGCGGATTGGGCGGCCACCTGCATGGCGATGGCGACGGTCTTGCGTTCACCTTCGACCCGTCCTCGAAACTGCGCATCGACTGGCCGCGCGGCTTCGGCGTCGCCCACGTGATCGGTGTGCGCGGTGAGGCGGTCGGCTGGCGCGAGGGCAATGGTTGGCGCGTGGAAACGCCCGCGCTGCGCATCGACGGCGCGGGCTACGGTGCCGATGTGCGCGGTGGTTTGTGGTTCGAAGGCGACGGCACCCGGCCGCGGATCGATATTGCCGCCGCTCTGGACGATGCCGCCGCACCGGTCGCCAAACGCTTCTGGATCAAGCACAAGATGTCGAAGTCGCTGATGAATTGGCTGGACACCGCGCTGATCGCCGGACAGGTACGCAACGGCCGCGCAGTGATCGTGGGCGATCTCGACGACTGGCCGTTCGTCTCGGTTGCGGGCGCTCCGCCGAAAGGCATTTTCGACGCCCGCGCCACGCTGCAGGACATGCGGGTGAAGTTCAACAACGGCTGGCCGGCGACAGCGGATATGGACGCCGAGATCGCGTTCGCCGGCAACGGTTTTTCGCTCGGCGGAAAAGCGGTGCTGGCCGAAGTCGGTATTCGCGATTTCAGTGCAGGCATCGCCGATTTCGCGCAGGGCGTGCTCACTATCGATGCGCATGCCGATGCCGACGCCGGAAAATTGTTGAGCCTCATGCGGCAAAGCCCGCTGCGCAGGGATCATGGCGACATTCTCGATACATTGGGCGCCAGCGGGCCCGCTGCGGTCGACTTCGCGCTGGATTTCCCACTGCACGGCGGCCCGACGCAGCGGCCTATGATCGACGGCAGTATCGATCTGCGCGGCGTGCGGCTGTCGGAGTCGCAGTGGAAGCTTGCGTTCGCCGGCGTCAACGGACGCGCAAGCTACAACCAGGACGGTTTCAGCGCGAATGCGCTGCGCGCGCAGTACGACCGGCAGGAGGGGCGGCTCTCGCTGCGCGCCGGTCCCGGCCATGTGCGCGACCCACGTCAGGGCTTCGAGGCTGAACTCGAAGCGTCGATGACCACCGACGATCTGCTTGATCGCAGCAGCGATCTGGCCTGGCTGAAACCTTACGTGCGCGGTCGCTCGCGCTGGACCGCCGGTATCGCGATCCCTGCGGGCAGCGCTGCGCGTGCCGCGCCGAATACAGCGGTAAAACCGGCCAAAACCCCGGCTTCGGTGCAGGTTACCCGCCTGCAGCTGCGTTCCGATCTCACCGGCACCGCGTTCGACCTGCCTGCGCCGATGGACAAAGCGGCCGGTACTTCGCTGCCGACCACGATCGATCTGCAGCTGCCGCTGGGCAAGGGCGAAGTGGCGATCGCGTTCGGCCAGCGTTTCGCGCTGCGGGCCAAACAGACTCAGGGTCAGATGGGCATCCGCGCAGCCTTCGGCACCGATCGCATCGCCGAAGCGCCGCCGACGTCCGGATTGATGATCAGCGGGCGCGCCGCAGCGCTGGATGCGATCGGCTGGGTCGCACTGACGCGCGGCGATGGCGGCAACCGCCTGCCGCTGCGCCGCGTCGATGTCGCTGCGGGTCGCCTGCTGTTGCTGGGCGCGAATTTTGCGGACACGCGGCTGCAGATTGCGCCTGCCAGCGGCGGTCTCGGGGTGCAGCTCGACGGCCCGGCGCTTGCAGGTGCGCTGCTGGTGCCGGATGCCGCAGGCGGAACCATCGCGGGGCGTCTGCAGCGGCTGTACTGGCGCAGTGCGGGCGTATCTGCAGCGCCCGCCACCAACAACAGCGCCAGCAATGCCAGCGGCATAGGCAACCGCAGCGAGATCAACCCGGCGAACATCCCCGCGATGAATCTGCGCGTGGACGATCTGCGCATCGTCAATGCGGCGCTGGGCGACACCCAGTTCCGCTCCCGCGCCACGGCGAGCGGCATGGACATTGTGCAATTGCAGACCCGTGCCGCGAAGCGACGGATCGATCTGACCGGCGATTGGAGCGGTCGCGGCGGCGCAGCGCGCACGCGGTTGTCGGCGACGTTGGCCAGCGACGACTTCGGCACGCTGCTCGATGATCTGGGCATCGGCGGCCGCGTCGACGGCGGCAAGGGCGAGGCGCGTTTCGATGCCGCGTGGGCCGGCAGCCCGATGGCATTCCAGATGCCCACGCTCGACGGCACCTTGAAACTCGACGTCAAAGACGGCCGGTTGGTGGAGGTGGAACCAGGCGGCACCGGGCGCGTGCTGGGTCTGCTGAGTCTGGCGCAGCTGCCGCGCCGCCTGACCCTCGACTTCCGCGATTTCTTCTCGAAAGGCTTCGCGTTCAACAAGCTTGCCGGCACCGTGCGCTTCAATGCCGGCAGCGCGCGCAGCGACGATCTCGCCATCGATGGCCCGGCGGCGCGGATCAACATCCGCGGCGCGGCGAATCTGCGCGCACAGACCTTCGACCAGACCATCGAAGTATTGCCCAAGGCCGGCAATCTGCTGACTGCGGTCGGCGCGATCGCCGGCGGTCCGGTGGGCGCGGCGGTCGGCGCGGTTGCGAATGCGGTGCTGCAAAAACCGCTGGGCCAGGCCGCAGCGAAAAACTATCGCGTCACCGGCCCCTGGAAAGACCCGAAGGTCGAAGTGATCGAGCGCCCGAATGCGTCCGCCCGCAGTGCGCCCAGCGCGGGTGCAGGCCGGCCTTGATCGCGTCGGTATCTGTCACCATCCTGTTCAACCGCCGAATCGCAACGGAACCCTGATGTCCCAGATGCTGCAATTGTCCGAATCGCGCCTGCTCGCACCCGCCGGGCTGGACCATGCCGGACTGGAACGCGCGTTCGGTCTGTTGCTCGGGCCTGGAATCGATTTCGGCGACCTGTATTTCCAGCATTCGCGACGCGAGAGTTGGACCATCGAGGACGGCATCGTCAAGGACGGCGTGCATTCGATCGACCAAGGCGTTGGCGTGCGCGCGATTTCCGGCGAAAAGACCGGCTTCGCCTATTCGGATGAAATCCAGTCCGATGCGCTGCTGGTGGCGGCGCGATCCGCGCGCGCCATCGCGCGCGATGGCGACACCCGCACGCCGACCTCGCTGATCGCCAACAGCGGCCAGCGGCCGGTATCGCTGTATCCGCCGGTCGATCCGATCGACGCCTGCGCCAACGCCGACAAACTCGATGCGATGCGCCGCGTCGATCGCCTCCTGCGCGCTGCCGATCCGCGCGTGCAGCAGGTGGTGGTGTCGCTGAGCGGCGTGCTGGACACCATCTTCGTCGCGCGCAGCGATGGCGTTGTCGCCGGCGATATCAGGCCGCTGGTGCGCATGAACGTGCAGGTGATCGTGGAACAGAACGGCCGCCGCGAATCCGCCAGCAGCGGCTTCGGCGGGCGCTGTTCCTATGAAGACCTCTTCAGCGGCGACAAGCCCGAGCGTTTCGCGCGCGAAGCCTTGCGCCAGGCGCTGGTGAATCTGGACGCGATCGACGCGCCGGCCGGCATGATGCCCGTCGTGCTGGGCAGCGGCTGGCCGGGCGTGCTGCTGCACGAAGCGGTGGGGCACGGCCTGGAAGGCGATTTCAACCGCAAGGGCACCTCTACTTACGCCGGCCGCATGGGCCAGCGCGTGGCGTCGCCGGGCGTGACCATCGTCGACGACGGCACGCTGCCGGGCCGGCGCGGTTCGCTCAACGTCGACGACGAGGGCACGCCGACGCGTTGCACCACCTTGATCGAGGACGGCATTCTCACCGGGTATCTGCAGGACACGCTCAATGCGCGGCTGATGGGCATGCCCGTGACCGGCAACGGCCGGCGTGAATCCTTTGCGCATCTGGTGATGCCGCGGATGACCAACACGTACATGCTGGCCGGGCAGGATTCGCCCGAAGACATGATCCGCTCAGTCAAGCGTGGCCTGTACGCGGTGAATTTCGGCGGCGGCCAGGTCGATATCACCAGCGGTAAATATGTATTTTCGGCGACCGAGGCCTACATGATCGAAGACGGCCGCGTCACCGCGCCGGTGAAGGGCGCCACGCTGATCGGCAACGGCCCGGAGACGATGCAGCGGGTGAAGATGATCGGTCACGATCTGGCGCTGGACGACGGCGTCGGCACCTGCGGCAAGGACGGCCAGAGCGTACCCGTCGGCGTCGGCCAACCGTCGCTGTTGATCGATCAGCTGACGGTGGGTGGCACGCGTGCCTGATGCAAGCCTTGAACACGCGTGGGGAGACAGGACGTGTGAGACGGGAGACGCCTGCGGCGCCTCAGGTTTCGATACCGCCGCTTTCTTCCGGGTTGCCGTCTCCCGTTTCCCGCTTGCCGTCTCCCAGCACTGCGCGCAGCTCGCGAAACAGATCGCGGAACGCATGCGGCGGCTTGTTGCGCAGTTTTTCCTCATGCGCATTGCGCGCGAGCTGGCGTAGATGCTGGCGGTCGGCGTGTGGATATTCGTCCAGCAGCTCGGTCAGCGCGGCATCGCCATCGGCCATCAGCCGCTCCCGCCACGCCTCCGCGCGGTGCAGCATGGCGGTCTCCAGCCGCGCGGATTCGCCGCTGGAGTCCAGCGCGTCGCGGATCGCTTCCAGGGTTTCATCGTCTTCCCGGCGCATCTGTTTGGCCAGAAACTGCAGCTGGCGCTTGTGCGCGCCATGCGACGGAATGCGCCGGGTGTCGTCGATATGCGGAATCAGACTGTCGGGCACCGGCAGACGCGCGATCTGCTGCGGCGTCAGTTCGGACAGCTGCCGGGCCAGTTCGAGCACTTCCAAAGCCTCGCGCCGCTGCTGGCTGCGGCTCGGGGACAGAAATTCACCGGTTTCGAAATCTTTGCCTCTCATGGCGACAGGATAATGCATTGAACGCGATCGCTTCCTCCCCCGTGGCCAACGCCCACGACGACAGCCAGGCCCGGCTCGACCGGCTGTCCGATCTCGCCCGCGATCTGCTGGCCCGCGCCCGTGCCCAAGGCGCGAGCCAGGCCGAGGTCAGCTGCGACGAAGACCGCGGTCTCAACGTCAATGTGCGCATGGGCGAAGTGGAGAGCGTGGAGTCCACCCGCGACCGCTCCATCGGCGTGACCGTGTACTTCGGCCAGCGCAAGGGCAGCGCCACCACCGCCGATCTGCGTCTGGAGAGTCTTGAAGCCACGGTCGCCCAGGCCTGCGCCATCGCCCGGCATACCGAAGACGACCCGGCTTCCGGTCTGGCCGATGCTGGATTGATGGCCACCGATCTGCGCGACTTCGACAGCTGGCACCCATCGATACTGGATGCCGATGAAGCCGTGGACCGGGCTTTGGCCTGCGAAACCGCCGGCCGCGACGCCGATATGCGCATCGTCAATTCTGACGGCGCGTCGGTGTCCGGCGGAGAATCGGTGGGCGTTTACGCCAATTCGCACGGCTTTCTGGCCCGCGACCGCAGTACGCACTACAGCATCAGCTGCGCGCTGATCGCCGGCGAGGGCGACGCGATGCAGCGCGACTACTGGTACAGCTCCGCGCTGGCCCGGGAGGATCTGGAATCGACCGCAGCGATCGGCCGCCGCGCCGCCGATCGCACGCTGGCGCGAATGGACCCCCGTTCGCTCGCCACCGGCGAGATGCCGGTGCTGTTGCAAGCCGAAGTCGCGCGCTCGCTGGTCGGGCATCTGCTCAACGCCGTGTCGGGCGGAGCGCTGTACCGCCGCGCCAGTTTCCTGCTCGACAGCGTCGGCACCCAGGTGCTGCCGGACTGGTGTGCCATCCGCGAACAGCCGTTTCTGATCCGCGGTTTGCGCTCCAGCGCATCCGATGCCGAGGGCGTCGCTACCCGGGAAACCGACCTGGTGCGCGATGGCATTCTCCAGCGCTACGTACTGGGCAGCTATTCCGCGCGCAGGCTCGGGCTGCAGACCACCGCCAACGCCGGTGGCGTGTACAACCTCGATGTCGCTGCCAACGCCGGGGGTCTGCAGGATCTGATCCGCGGGATGGGCACGGGGCTGCTGGTCACCGAACTGATGGGGCAGGGCGTCAACGCCATCACCGGCGACTACTCGCGCGGCGCGGCCGGCTTTTATGTCGAGAACGGCGAAATCGCGTATCCCGTGGACGGCATCACCATCGCCGGCAACCTGCGGCAGATGCTGCGGGGGATCGAAGCCATCGGCACCGATATCGATACCCGCTCGCATATCCGGATGGGGTCGGTGCTGCTGGGGCGGATGACCGTTGCCGGCGGAATCTGACGTTTGTGTATGCTAGACCAGCCCGCACAAGCGGGTTTCCGTGTCACCGAACGCATCATCCGAACGTAATGGGGAGTCAAATATGACCGATGGGAACGAATTCACCGCACCGCCGCCCGCTCCAACCGGTGGCGTGCCTCAAGAACAGCGGACGCTTGCGCTGATTGCGCATCTGCTGGGTATCGTGACCTGGTTCGTCGGTCCGCTCATCGTCTGGCTGATCAGCAAGGACGACGCCAGCAAGGGCTTCGTCACCGATCAGGCCAAAGAAGCGTTGAATTTCCAGATCACGCTGTCGATTGCCTATGTTGTCGCGTTCATCCTGACCGTGATCAGCCTCGGGCTTCTGTTTTTCGTCCCGACGCTGGTGTGGATCGCCAATCTGGTGTTCTGCATTCTGGGCGGTCTCAAGGCCAACAATGGCGAAACCTATCGCTATCCGTTCGCGATCCGTCTGATCAAGTAATCGTCAGAACATCCGCTCGCGAAAGCCCCGGCGCGCCCGTCGCGTCGGGGCTTTTTTTTATCCCTTGTGGGGCGCGTCAACCATTCCACCGCATATGCGTTTCCGATAAGGTCTTCCGGATCGGACGCAATACATGACCCACTCAGCAACCACTGCCGCGGTCAATCGTTTCGGTCTGGGGGCAATGCCCTGTGAACTTGCCCAAGCGGGCGACGCGCGAGGTTGGCTGCAAATGCAGCTGCGCGCCAAGCCCGATCTGATGCCTTTCGCGGGCTTGCCAGACAGCGTGCAGATCATCCGTCGCGAGGCCGAATACCGCCAGCAGCGCCGTCGCGCGCGCGCCGATGGCGGCCAGCGGCCCGGCAAGTCCGCGGACATGGCAATGGCGCCGCCGACGGCTGCCAAAACCGTCGGCAACGACATCGCACGCACGCCGCTGCAGCAGGAAATCCGCCGCGATGCGCTGGCCGATCTTGCGCTGCGCTATCGCGTCGCAGCCAGCACATCGACGCCATTCGTCGAACGTCTCGTCCACTTCTGGTCGAATCATTTCGCGATTTCGATCGACAAGAACAGCGCGCGGCTGCTTGCCGCACCGATGGAGCGCGAGGCGATCCGCCCGCATGTGCTGGGCGACTTCGCGGACCTGCTGGCCGCGGTGGAAACCCATCCGGGCATGCTGCTGTATCTGGACAATGCCGCTTCCATCGGCGACGACTCGATGCTGGCGCAGCGTATCGAACGTCGCGACGCCAAGCGCAAGCTTGGTCTGAACGAAAATCTCGCCCGCGAAATCCTTGAACTGCATACGCTGGGCGTGGATGGCGGTTATGCGCAGCAGGACGTGGTCGAACTGGCGAAAGCGATTACCGGCTGGGGCACGCCGCTGCGCCGCGATGCGCAGAATCCGGCTGCATCGGCGTTCGTATTCCGACCCGGCGCGCACGAGCCCGGCGCGCGCAGCGTGCTCGGCAAGCGCTATAAGGAAGCCGGCGAAGCGCAGGGCCACGCGATTCTGCGAGACCTCGCCGTGCATCCCGCCACTGCGCGTCATCTCAGCCTGAAACTCGCGCGGCATTTCGTCGCGGATGTTCCGCCCACGGCACTGGTGGACCGCATGGCAACTGCGTTTCTGCGCAGCAACGGATCGCTGCCGGCGCTCTACCGCGCGATGATCGATGATGATGCCGCGTGGTCGGCCGATGCCCGCAAATTCAAGACGCCCGAGGATTTCGTGATCTCGGCGATGCGTGCCGGTGCGATGCGGATCGACCGCAGGCCGCTGGTGCTGATCCGCTTGTTGCAGCAGCTCGGCCAACCGACCTTCACGCCAAGATCGCCGGCAGGTTTCCCCGATACCGCTGCCGACTGGGCGAGCGGCGATGCGCTGCGCAAGCGCATGCAGGCGTCCGGGATGCTTACCGAACAGCTCGCGACCGCGCGCAAACCGGTCGAACTCGCCGCCGATGTGCTCGGTGTCGATGCGGTAGAAGGCCCGCTCGCGGAGCTGCTGCGCCGCGCCGGTTCGCCGCAGGAAGGGTTCGCGATGCTGTTCTGCAGTCCTGCATTCCAATGGAGAGTGTGATGAGCGGTCACGATCACAGAACAGATCCATCCCGCCGCCGCTTTCTGGCCGCGCTTGGCGGCACCGCCGTGCTCACCCTGTGGCCTGGCCTCTCGCCGGCCGCATCCGGAGGACAGACCCGATTGATGGTGGTGCTGCTGCGCGGTGCGATGGACGGCCTGCATCTGCTGCCGCCGCGCGACGATGCGGATTATCTCCGCGCACGCGGGCAGCTGGCGGTGCGCGATGCGCTGGTTCTGGACGGCAGCTTCGGTCTGCATCCGAAGATGACGTTCGCGCACGCACTCTATGCCGACAAACAGCTGCTGCCGGTTGTGGCGGTGGCGCCACCGTATCAGCGGCGTTCGCACTTCGATGCGCAGGATTGCCTGGAAAACGGCACCGCTTCACCCGGCGGCGCGCGCGACGGCTGGATCGGCCGCTGCATCCAGAGCATGGCCGCGTCCGAAGGCGTCGCCATCGCGCAGGTGATGCCGCTGGCGATGCGAGGTTCGGAACGCGCCGAAATCTGGTCGCCGCCGCTGCCGCGCGACTTGCCCGATGCGCTGATGCAGCAGCTGCAGCCTTTGTATGCCGCCGACGCGCGGCTGGCGCCACTATTCGCGGATGCGATGGCGGCAGCTTCGAGCGACATGGGCGATACGCAGGGCAAGAGCGGACGCAGCGCTTTTCGGCTGCCGGATGCGATGGCCGCTGCGGCCAAACGCATGCGCGGCCCGGATGCGGCGCGGATCGCATTCGTCGAAGACAGCGGTTGGGATACGCATCGTGGTCAGCAGCTCGCGCTCGATCGCAAATTCTCCGAACTCGATGCCGGCCTGCGCGCGATCCGCGACGGCCTCGGCGAGGAATGGAGCCGGACCGCGGTGGTGATCGTCACCGAATTCGGCCGCACGGTCGCGGCCAACGGCAGCGGTGGCACCGATCACGGCGTCGGCGGCGTGGCGCTGCTCGCCGGCGGCGCGGTGCGCGGTGGTCGGGTGATCGGCGATTGGCCCGGATTGTCCGCAGGCGCGCTGCTTGAAGGTCGCGACCTGCGCCCCACTACCGACATGCGGGCGATGTTCAAGGGACTGCTCGCCGGGCATCTGGCGGTGCCGGAGACAGCGCTGGAAACGCGGATCTTCCCCGACAGCCGCGCGGTGAAACCGTTATCGGGTTTGGTGAACGCCTGAGTCTTGATGTGGGCGCGGCCAACACGACAATTGCGCGCATATAACGATCGCTGTCTATACCGCCGGGTTGCGGCGATTCGCACCGGTGCCGCATGCTGTCGGTGCGGACGCATGCCGCGCCGAGCGTATGACGAAGGGATCGATGCCGAGCCTCCATCCATGGGTATTGGGCTGCATGCTGGCTGCTGCAGGTGTCGCGACGCAGGCGCACGGCCCAGCCCCGAACGGCCCAGCTCCGGCCGCAGCGCCGATGCTGCAGCTAGGCGACGGCAAGTTTTCTGCTGGACCCAAACGCGATCATGTGGTGGCCTGCGACACGCACTTCCCTGGCGGTGGCGGTGCGCATCGCAAAGGCGAATGGATCGGTAAAGGGTTATGGACACGTCAGGGCAAACCGATCGTCGAAGGCGATGTCGCCTGGCCGAATGCCCAGATCAGCGTGACCCGCGAAGGCGATCTGCGCGTCGTCCGCGCCAACAGCCTGCCCAAACATGCGACGGGTGAATTTCCGGTCCGCGCCGGATCCCGCGCGTACGCCTACGACCGCAATCCCAATCGCATTCGCGAGCAGGCGGTACTGCTGCGATTGCCGGCAGCGCCGACGCCATCGGCAACGCCTGCGTGCGTGCCGATGGGTATGATCGGCTTCGCGCTGTCCGGCGTCGCCATCTTCAACGCCTTCGATCTGCAGGGTCGCGATGCGCCAGCCTATGAGATCCAGGACAAGTGCAGCGGCCATCCTGAGATCGGCGGCCGCTACCACTACCACGACTGGTCCGGGTGCATGGATGATCCTGCGGGGCAGGCGGGACGCCACAGCAGTCTGGCGGGTTACATGCTGGACGGTTTTCCGATCTATGGCCCGCGCGGAGAAGGCGGGCGGCAGCTGCGGAACCGCGACCTTGATGCCTGCCATGGGCATCGTCACGCGATCGAGATCGATGGTCGCAAGCAGCAGGGGTATCACTATCACTTCACTGCGGAATTCCCCTACACCATCGGCTGTTTCCGCGGCACACCGGTGGCGGCGCCGCGAATGCCGCGTCCGCCGCGTATGCCGCCTCCGCCTGCGGGGTAGGTCATCAGTTGGCTTGATTGCGCTGCGCATTGCCGCATCTTGTATCGGCGCCGGACGGTTCCGGACGCGCATTCCAAAGGTTGGCTTTGGGAGGGCTCCGCCATGAACGACATCCTGAACGACACTCTGACCCCCACGGACACCGTTGCGGACATCGCAACCAGCGACCGTAACTGGGCCGCAGGCGCGCATCTTGCCGCGCTGATCGCGGCCTTCGCGACGTCGTGGTTCGCCGGCATCGCCGGTGGCATCGCCGCGCTGGTGGTTTGGCTGTTGGTCCGCGATCGCTTCCGCTTCGCCGCCGCGCATGCGAAGGAAGCGCTGAACTTCAACGTCAGCATGTGTCTTTACGCCGTCGCCAGCATCGTGCTGGTGGTGTTCACGCTGGGTCTGGGTCTGCTGATCGCGGTGCCGATGTGGATCGCGTTGGCGATCGCCTGGATGGTGTTCACCATCGTCGCCACCGTCAAAGCCTACGACGGCGAGATGTACCGGTATCCGCTGACGATCCGGTTGTTCTGACTCTGGCCGTTACTGCCGGAAAAAATGTTTCGAATGTTTCGGTAAGCGGGCTGGTCAGCCCGCTTACCGGCGCAGCGCTCAGCGATCGCGTTCGACGACCTGTCGCGCCAATGCCTCCAGCAGCGCGGCCGAATCGCCGAACGGCATCAGCGCCGCATGCATGACCTCGGCAAGTTCGGCAAGTTTCGCGCGCGAGGCGTCGATGCCCATCAGCGCCGGAAATGTGGCTTTGTTCTGCGTCGCGTCTTTGCCGGCGGTCTTACCCAGGGTCGCGCTGTCGCTTTCGATATCCAGCAGATCATCGCGGATCTGGAACGCCAGCCCGAGCGCTTCCGCGTAGCGGTCCAGCGCGATCCGGCTGCCGCCATCGGCGCTGCCTGCGATCGCACCCAGGCGCACAGCGCATCGCAACAGCGCGCCGGTTTTCAGCGCGTGCAGGCGCTTCAGTTCGTCAAGCGCGATATCGCCGCCGCGACCGGTCGCATCGATATCCAATGCCTGACCGCCGCACATGCCGGCGGCGCCGCTGGCGGTCGCCAGTTCGCGCACCATCGCGATGCGCATTTCGGCCGATGACGGCGCGTCCGCCAGCTGCTGGAATGCCAGCGACTGCAGCGCGTCGCCGGCTAGCACCGCGGTGGCTTCATCGAAGGCAACGTGTACGGTTGGCTGGCCGCGACGCAGCGCATCGTCGTCCATCGCCGGCAGATCGTCGTGGACCAGCGAATAGGCGTGGATCAGTTCGACCGCGGTTGCAGGCGGATCGAGCGCGCTGTCGTCGCACCCGAGCATATGGCCGGTGGCATACACCAGCAGCGGACGCATTCGCTTGCCGCCCAGCAGCGTCGCGTGACGCATGGCGGCTTGGAGTCGGGAGTCGGGGAGCGTATGGCCAATCAGCGCGCGTTCGAGTGCGGCGTCGACGCGCTGCCGCCAACCCGCGAAGGTCATGCCCGCGAAGATCGTGCTCGCCGGGTTCGTGGTGTGGGTCGCGATGCGGTTGACCGACTGCAGATCAGCCATGATCGTTGGCGGTATCGCCGAACGGTTCGGCCGAATCGGGCTGTTCCGGGTCGCTGAGCAGGCGCACGCGCAGCTCAGCCTGTTCCAGCGCCTGTTGGCAGCGGCGGTACAGTCCGACGCCGCGCTCATAGGCGGCGAGGGAATCTTCCAGACTCATCTGCCCCTGTTCCATCTTCTCGACCAGGTGTTCCAAGGCATCGAGGGACTGCTCGAAATCCGCCACCGGCAAGGCGGAGGCGGCGCTGTCTGCTGCGGTGTCGGATGCGGTTTTTCGGGCCATGTTCGCAGTGTAAGCCTTCGCGGTTTCAGCCGACAGGGGCCGGTCGACGCGTCCACACCAGCTGTGCACGCTTCGAGTGCATCCAGTGTTCGAACCCGGCCGAACGGATCACATCGCCCGCAGCCAACAGGATATTGTTCTCGCCGGTGCTGATCAGCGGCATGCGCATGCGTTCCCAGGGTGGAACGCCGCGTTCCTGCAGAACATGTTTGAGCGAGTGGTGGTGGTCGCCCCGATCGGGCAGCAGAATCCGCTCGCCCCCCCGCCGCGCATGGACCACCAGCGGCGACGGAAAACCGGACACGCCGATCAGCTGCAGGCAATCGCCGTTAGGCAGCATCAATGGAGCAGATCCATCCCAAAGGCAGGACCATCCTGCATCGATTCCGCATCCCGGCTGGATCGCGTACAGGCCATCGCGCCAGCGTCGGATCTCCGCACCGTGCCATGCGAAACGGGGCATGCGGTCGCGGGCGGCGTCGGCGCCGATAAGATCGGCCTCGATCCGGGCGACGCCTTCGGCCGGCAGCGGCGGCCATTCGAGGCTCGCCACCCAGTGGCGCAGCACGCGCGCACGCTGGGCGGCGGACAGCGTGCGCAGAGCCGGCACCGACAGCGATGCTCTGCTGCCCTCGCGCACCGCTGCAACCAACGCTGCGTCCTGCTCGCCCAGAAGTTCGCTGCTTTGGGCGGCCAGCGCGGCGGCGCGGCTGAAAGCTGCATCGGCCTGCGGCCAGCGCTCGCGCAGCAGCGGCAGCACGCGGTGGCGCAAAAAATTGCGGTCGAGTGCAGTATCGGCATTGCTGGGATCTTCGATCCACACCAGCGATTGCGCCTGCGCATAGGCCAACAGCGCCGCGCGCGGGGTGTCGAGCAGCGGCCGCCACATCCAGCCTGCGGCGAAGTCTCGCCAAGGTCGCATTGAGGCCAAACCCTCCGGTCCGGACGCGCGCTGCCGACGGACTGGTCCTGTCGCTGGGATGGGCATGAGTCATTGGATCTTCCGAACGGCGATGCGCTTTCGCTGCGGGGTGCAGACGGTTTCCCCGCCCCGCTGATGGCGCACTCGCGTC
>JANOXT010000019.1:0-5295 GCA_031418555.1 Lysobacterales bacterium
CGATGCCGTGCTCTTTGCCGCCCAGGCTTTTCAGGCGCTCCTGCAAAAAGTACACGCGGGTGAGGTTGCGCGCGGTGGGCGTGGCCGCGAGCTTCACCACCGATTTGCGTTCCGCATCCAGCAGATGCTGCGTGCTGCCGCTGCTGCGGCGCCAGGTTTCGATCAGCGCGAACGGCGCGGGGTAGTGATCCTTGCGCGCCTTGCGTGCGACCTGTTTGACCATCTGCGGCGCCAGCAGCTGACGTGCGGGCCAGGTGTTGGTGATCCACGCAAGCACATTCTGTTTGAACGGCCGGTCGGTGCCTTGCAGCGCGAGCGTGGCGGCGGCATTGATCAGATTGCCCGCATCGACTACACGGTCGATCACGCCCAACGCTTTCGCGGACGAAGCGGACAGATTGCGGCCGGTCAGCATGAGGTCCATCGCGGCTGGCGCGCCGATCAGCCGCGGCAGGCGCACGCTGCCGCCCCAGCCGGGATAGATGCCGAGCTTCACTTCGGGCAGACCGATGCGCGTGGACGCGTCGTTCGAGGCAATGCGGTAGCGGCAGGCCAGCGCGATCTCGGTCCCGCCGCCCATGCAGAAGCCGTGGATCGCGGCGACGGTGGGAAAGGAAAGTTCGGCGATGCGCTGGAAGATGCTCTGGCCGCGGCGGATCGAATCGCCGATGGTGCCTTTGGCGTCGAAGCTCTGGAATTCGCGGATATCGGCACCGGCAATGAAGCCCTTGGCCTTGGCCGAGCGCAGCACCAGTGCCTTCGGCGGCTCCAGCACGATCCGTTCCAGCAGACTGCCCAGTTCGATCAGTACGTCCTGGCCGAAGGTGTTGACCGATTCGCCTTCGCGGTCGAAGGACAGCACCAGCACGCCGTCGGTGCGCAGTTCGGTCTTCCAGTGGTGAAGACGCAGGCCGTCCAGGCCGGGCAGGGGAGAGGTCATGGCGGTGAATCCATACGCTGGGGAATGCCACTATGATCCGGAGCATGGCGGGACGGCGTCAAATCGACGCTTTTGCATGACCCGATCCGGCCTGGATGGACGCCATGGCTTGTGGCAGTAGCCCGCGCCCCCAGATGAATACACCATGCATGGGGCCGTCTCGGGCCGGCAGCTGTTGGCGGGGAACTTTCTCCGGCATGTATTGTCCCATCTCCCGGCCAGTGCGCCGGCCGATCCAAATCTCAGGAGAGCCGGCCGTATGGCCGATGTAACCACAGAAAATCTGGACCTCGAACTGGTCCGACGGGTGCAGCGCGGCGACAGCGCGGCGTTTGATCTGTTGGTGCGCAAGCATCAGCACCGCGTGGTCGCGCTGATCGGACGCTATGTCCACGATTGGAGCGAGTGTCAGGATATCGCCCAGGACACGTTTCTGCGCGCCTACCGGGCAATCGGGAACTTCCGCGGCGATGCGCAGTTCTCAACGTGGCTGCATCGCATCGCAGTGAACACCGCCAAGAATCATCTGGTGGCCCACAAGCGTCGCCCGCCCGGCGACGATATCGACATCGACGACGCCGAGCAGTTCGAGTCGGCGCTGCGGATGCGCGACAACGACACACCGGAGCGCGAATTGATGCGTCAGCAGATGGAACAAACGGTGATGCGCGCGGTCGAAGCCTTGCCTGAAGAACTCCGGATGGCGATTACCCTGCGTGAAGTGGACGGATTGAGTTACGAAGAAATCGCGCAGCAGATGCAGTGCCCTATCGGTACCGTGCGTTCGCGTATTTTCCGGGCCCGCGATGCTATCGACACCCAGCTCAGCCCGCTGCTGGATGCGCCCAATCCGCGCGAACGGGCGACCCGCTGATCTTCCTGTTCTTGATCTTGCTGTTCTCGATCTTACTGTTCTTGATCTTCCTGCCCCCGCATGTTTCATCCCGATTTCCAACTCTGTAATCCGACATCGAAACCTTATGACTGGATTGCCTGATTCAAACATTTCTCTCGACGCCAGTGCCCGCAATTTCCACCGCGAACAGCTTTCAGCGATGATGGATGGCGAACTGTCGGCCGATGAGGCCAAATTCCTGCTGCGGCGCATGGAGCATGACGATGCGCTCGCCGACTGCTGGCAACGCTGGCAACTGGTCGGCGACGCGCTGCGCGGTGAGGTCGATCGCGCTCTGCCTGCGGATTTCTCCCGTCGCGTCGGGCGCGCGATCGCCGATGATCTTGCTGCGGCAGCCGTAGGCGAAGTGCATGCCGTTGCCGCACACGGCAACACGCGCGGGCCGTTGTTGCGCTGGGGCGGCGGTGCCGCACTGGCGGCATCGGTCGCACTGGCCGCGCTGATCGGCACGCGCATGCTTTCTCCCACGGACGCATCGTCTTCGGCACCGACGGCATTGACTGCGGTGCCGATGGTGGCGCCGATGCCCACGGTCCCCACGCAGACTCCGCCGCTGGCCGGCGTTGCGCCTGAGCCGCTTGCGCCACGCGGGACCGATGCGCTGATCGCCCAAGCCGGTGCTGCTGTCGTGGCGGCGGCGGTGTCCAGCGGCGAGCGTCGTGGTTCGCGTCCGCGCATCCTTGCCCGCCAAGAGGCCACCGCTGCTTCCGCTGCGTCCACGGGCAAAGTGTTGGCAGGCGCATCTGCTCCGGCCTACGCGCCGTTGACCGCAAGAGGCTTGGCCCAGACCGATCCGCAGGCCGACACTCTTGCGACGCAGACGCAGATCGCTGCAAAACCCTGGCCGCGCGCACTGGTGCCCGGTGCATCCATGAATGGTGACGTGACCGCGGGCTTGGAAGGGTCTGCGGTGATGCCCGCTTTCAAACCGCGCATTGACCCGCAGGCCGCATGGCCTGTCGAACGTCCCGCTTCGTCGCCCTGATGCCCTGATGATCGTGCCGACGATTCCCGATCGTCGGTTCTCTTTCCACTTTCTCCCTTTATCGAGGACGCTTCCCCGATGAAACAGTCGCTCCGTACTCTCGCACTCGTCTCCGCCACCGCTGCCGCCACGGCCGCCGCAACGACACTTCTGCCGATTACCGCCAGCCCTGCCGCAGCGCCCACCACCGCCGTGGTGATGGCAGCGGAGGCGATCAATGCGCCCAACACGCCACTGGTGACCGGGTTGCCGGACTTCACCCAACTGGTGGAGCGGGTGGGGCCTGCAGTGGTGAATATCGAAGCCAGCGGCTCCGGCCGCCGCGAAGTCGCGACCCGCGATGGCGCTCCGGTACCTGACGACGAAGAGGCGCCTGAGTTCTTCCGCCGCTTTTTCGGCCCTGATACGCCCATCCCTGGCGGTCCAGGTGGCCGGCAGGGGCCTGAGGAAGGCGGGCCCGGCGGGCTTTCTCTCGGCAGCGGTTTCATCATTTCCGGCGACGGATATGTGCTGACCAACCATCACGTGATCGACGGTGCCGATGAGGTGAAGGTCACGCTGTCGGATCGACGCGAATTCAAGGCGAAGATCGTCGGCAGCGACGCGCAGTCGGATGTTGCCGTGCTCAAGATCGCGGCCGACGATCTGCCGTATCTGCGCATCGGCGATTCCAAATCGCTCAAGCCGGGCCAGTGGGTGGTGGCGATCGGTTCGCCGTTCGGACTCGATCACTCGGTCACTGCCGGCATCGTCAGTGCGCTCGGCCGCGCGGGCAACGTCGAACAGCGTTACGTGCCTTTCATCCAGACCGATGTGGCGATCAATCGCGGCAATTCCGGCGGCCCGCTGCTGAATACGCGCGGCGAAGTGGTCGGTATCAATTCGCAGATCTTCAGCAATTCCGGCGGCTACATGGGCGTGAGCTTCGCTATTCCGATGCATGTGGCGATGAATGTCGCCCAGCAAATCAAAAGCAGCGGAAAGGTGACTCGGGGCCAGATCGGCGTGCAGGTCGCCGGAGTCACCTCCGAGGCGGTCAAGGGCTTCAATCTGCCCGACACCCGCGGCGCACTGGTGAACGATGTCCGCGCCGGCAGTCCGGCCGACAAGGCCGGGATCGAGCCCGGCGACGTGATCCGCACGGTCGACGGC
Source organism: Lysobacterales bacterium (assembly GCA_031418555.1). Lineage (GTDB taxonomy): Bacteria > Pseudomonadota > Gammaproteobacteria > Xanthomonadales > Xanthomonadaceae > Lysobacter_I. The sequence goes on from JANOXT010000019.1 coordinate 3,994, forward strand.
ACCTCGATCGGGGATTTCAGCGATCTGCCGCCCCTCATCGGCGCGATGGCGCCCGGCGCGACCGCCAAGCTGGAGATCCTGCGCAACGGCAAGCCGATCGAACGCAGCGTCACTTTGACCCGGCTCGATGAATCCGCGGTCGCCACCGCGCCGCAGCGTTCGTCGCCGCGCGAGCGTTCCGTCACCGGTGCGGGCAATGCGCTGGGCCTCATCGGCCAGGATCTGGGCGCCGATGATCGCGGGCAGTTGGGGCTGAAGGCGGGTGAGGGCGTGGCGATCGCCCGCATCGACGGCAGGGCGGTACGCAATGCCGGGGTACGCGAGGGCGACGTGATCCTGCGCGTGGGCACCACTCCGGTGGGCAGCGTCTCCGCGCTCGACCGTGAACTGGGCAAAGTCCGCTCCGGCCAGACCGTGATGCTGCTGGTCCGGCGCGGCGGTGCGACCCAGTTCGTGGCGGTGACGCCAGACAGTTGAGGTGTGGCAAGGGCGATAGAAAGCGGCCGGCAGAGCGGGCTGCAGCCCGCTGTGAGGCGGAGCAGCGGGGTCAAGCCCGCTCTACCGGCAAAGGTCGAGCCTCGGCATATGCGATAATCCGACGTTTGACCATTGGCCACCAAGGCCGGCAGCCGCAGCTCTTATGTCTGACTCGATGCGGAACATCCGCAACTTTTCCATCATTGCCCATGTCGATCACGGCAAATCCACGCTGGCCGATCGCATCATCCAGCTCTGCGGCGGGCTGGAAGCGCGCGAGATGGAGGCGCAGGTGCTCGACTCGAATCCGATCGAGCGCGAGCGCGGCATCACCATCAAAGCCCAGTCCGTGTCGCTGCCGTACAAAGCGAAAGATGGGCAGATCTATCAGCTCAATTTCATCGACACCCCCGGGCACGTCGACTTCAGCTATGAAGTCAGCCGCTCGCTGGCCGCCTGCGAAGGCGCGCTGCTGGTGGTGGATGCTGCCCAAGGCGTGGAAGCGCAATCGGTCGCCAACTGCTACACCGCTGTCGAGCAGGGCCTGGAAGTGGTGCCGGTCATCAACAAGATCGACCTGCCCACTGCCGATATCGAGAAGGTCAAGGCCGAAATCGAGGCCGTGATCGGTATCGACGCCGAGGACGCGGTGGCGATCAGCGCCAAGACCGGCCTGAACGTAGTCGACGTGCTTGAAGCCATTGTCCACCGCATTCCGCCGCCCAGGCCGCGCGACACCGACAAGCTGCAGGCGCTGATCATCGATTCGTGGTTCGACAATTACCTCGGCGTGGTCTCGCTGGTGCGGGTCATGCAGGGCGAGAT
>JANOXT010000020.1:0-19980 GCA_031418555.1 Lysobacterales bacterium
GTCGCGGTCGCGATGCTCAGCACACGCGTGTGCAAGCTCTCGCTGCACGTTGCGTTCGCGCTGTACGCCGCAGGCCTGCTGTGGCCGCTGGGAACTATCGCTGTCGGCGCAGGCGGTGGCTTCGCGTTCATGGTGGCCTGGTCGCGTCTGCGCCTGTCGCGGCACCGGCCGCGCGACCTCATTGCCGGCGCGGCAGCCGGTCTATTGGCTGCGATCATGTATTGGCCAACGCTGCACGTTTTGCGGGCATCGCCATGAGCACCGGCACGCGCGAAGACATCAACATCAGTGAGCCGCTGCGGATGTTCCACACCGCGGAACATCCCTGCGGCTACTGGCCGCAGCGCGAGGCGCGCGATCTGGTGTTCGACCCCGGCGATCCGCGTCTGGCACAGATGTATCCGATGGCGATGTCCTGGGGCTTTCGCCGCTCCGGCAATCTGATCTACCGGCCGCACTGTCAGGGCTGCCAAGCCTGCGTGGCGGTGCGGATCCCGGTCGCGGAGTTTCGCCCCGACCGCAGTCAGCGTCGTTGCCTCGCGCGTAATGCCGATCTCGAAGCGCGGGTGCTGCCCGCCGAACGCAGCGAAGAGCACTTCGCGCTGTATCAACGCTATCTCAACGCGCGCCACCCCGGCGGCGGTATGGACGGCCACGGCCCCGCTGAATTCGACCAGTTTCTGGTCAGCGCCTGGGGCCAAGGCCGCTTCCTCGAACTGCGCACGCATCAGCCGCACGCCCAAGGCGAACTGCTGGCAGTGGCGGTGACCGATGTGGTCGACGATGCGATGTCCGCCGTCTACACCTTCTACGATCCGGATGCGGCCGAACGCGGTCTGGGCACGTTCGCGATCCTGCAGCAGATCGCGTGGGCGCAGCGTGAAGGCAAACGTCATCTGTATCTCGGATACTGGATCGATGGCCATCGCAAAATGGCCTACAAACGCCGCTATCGACCGCTCGAATTCTTCGACGGACGCAGTTGGTCGCGCATGACCGGAGACACTTCACCATGAGTTTTCATCTGTATCCGTCTTTGCGCATCGTGCTGCTGACGACGGCGCTGGTGCTGTCATCTACCGGCTGTCTTCGCATCCGCGTGCATGGCGACCCCGAGGCTGCGCTCGCAGGCGCGGCGCAGCGCGTGGAACATGCGATTGCCGCCTCGCTGCCGCTGCGCGTCGCGACCTACAACACCTCGCTGTTCGACGAGACCGACGGCGGTTTGATTCGCAGACTTGAAGCCGAGGATCCAGCTGCGCGCAACATTGCCGCAGTGCTGCAGCGCGTGCGTCCAGACGTGGTGCTGCTCAACGAATTCGACTACGACGCCGCATGCCGCGCTGCGGACCTGTTCCAGCGCGATTATCTAGGCGTGGCGCAAAGTGCGGATCGGCAGGCGCTGCGCTACCCATATCGCTATCTCGCGCCGGTCAACACCGGCGTACCCAGCGGTCTGGATCTGGATGCGAACGGCATCGTCGGCGGTGCCGGGCGCGATCGCGGCAACGATGCCTGGGGCTATGGTCTGCATCCAGGCCAGTACGGCATGCTGGTGCTGTCGCGCTATCCCATCGATACCACGCAGGTGCGCACTTTCCAACGGTTGAAATGGAGCGCGATGCCCGATACCGCGTCGCCGATCGATCCGCGCGCGCGCAGACATTACTACCCGGACGCGATCTGGCGCCAGCTGCGGCTGTCTTCCAAGTCGCATTGGGATGTGCCGGTGCGCACGCCGCACGGTCTGCTGCATCTGCTTGCGTCGCACCCCACTCCGCCGGTGTTCGACGGCCCCGAGGACCGCAACGGTGCGCGCAATGCCGACGAACTGCGGCTGTGGCGCGAATACCTCGACAATCATCCCGCTGCCGCGTCATGGCTGTGCGACGACAACGGCCGCTGTGGAGGGCTGCCCGCGGGCGAACGCTTCGTGATCGCCGGCGATCTCAACAACGACCCGGTCGACGGCGATGGCCGACACGAAGCGATCGCGGCATTGATCGAACACCCGCGGGCCGTGCACTACCCGGCACCGCGCAGCATCGGCGCCGAAGCCGCCGCACATACGGCCGGCGGCGCGAATTCCAACCAACGTGGCGATCCCGCCGAAGACACCGGCGACTTCGGCGCCAAGGTCGGCAACCTGCGGCTGGATCATCTGATGCCTTCGGCAGGGCTGCGCGTGATCGACAGCGGCGTGTTCTGGCCATCGACCGCATCTTTGGATGCCGCCATCGCCAGCGCATCGGATCATCATGCAGTGTGGATCGATCTGTTGCCTGCAGACTGATCCGCGGGCCGATGGATGCCGATGACAGACCTGCTTTGGCGAATGCGCGACGGTTAAGCGACCAAACCCGCCTTGGCTGTCTTTGTCGAAATTTCGGGTATATGCTCGAGCCATGACTCTTGGCCAGCACGCAATGCACGCAGCGACGGACGATAGTGCTGCAGGCGCGTTGGCTGTCGGGATCGCTTCGAGAAAGGCGATCGATACGCTGCTTGCCACGCTGCCCGCAGATACGCAGCTCGCGATCGCATGGCGGCATTCCCGTCTGGGTACCGGAAGCATGGACAACACCGCCAGTGGTGATGTGCTGCGTACCCATCTGTTGGCGCATATCGAAGACAAGGCGCCGCCATCTCTTTCCGGCGCGTTGATCGACCGCCGCGACAGCGACGACGGCGAGCGCAGCATCATCGGCATCGCGTTCGCTGGACCACCACCTGCCGACTGGACGCAGGCCACATGGTTCGCGCTGGCGCACGGTGTGGTGGCAGCGTCGCTGAGCATCGCCGTTGCCGCTGCGCGCATCGAAGCGCTGGAAAAATCCAAACGCCTCCAGCATGCGCTCTACGAAATTTCCGATCTGGCGGGCTCCGGACTGGAAATGCGCGACATGCTGGCGCGGATCCATCAGGTCGTCGGCAGTTTGATGCCCGCTGAGAATTTCTACATCGTCCAGTACGACGACAACCGCCAGACCATGCGTTATCTGTACTTCGCCGACAGCCGCGACCGTTTCGATCCGGATTCCGACACCGAGTATCACATCGATCAGGGCATCCACAGCATGACCGAAGCGCTGCTGCGTCACGGCAAGCCGCTGATCGGTCCTCCTGCGGCCATTCTCGAAACGCTCAATATCCGCACCGATGAATACGCCGGCGGGCCGCTCAGCGAGGACTGGCTCGGCGTGCCGCTGGTGCGCGGGACGCAGGTATGCGGCGCGATCGTGGTGCAGGACTACGAGCACGCCAAGCGCTACGACGTGGAAGACCACGCGCTGCTGGAATACGTCGCTCAGCACATCCTGACCGCGTTGGACCGCAAAACCGCCCGGGTGGAGCTGGAATCGCGGGTGAAAGAGCGCACCCATGCGCTGGAACAGGCCAACATCGAACTGCAGGGCGAAGTGGTCGATCGCGAACGCGCCGAAAAACTGCAGCAGGCGCTGTTCCGCATCACCGAACTGTCGGTCACCGCCGACAGTCTCCAGCGCTTCTATGCGGACCTGCATTCGATCATCGGCGAACTGCTGTTCGCGAGAAATTTCTATGTGGCGTTTCTCAGCGCGGACGGCAAGCACATTGAATTCCCCTACTCCGAAGACGAAGTCGATACGCGCTCGCACCGCGACCGCCCGCGCGCCAAAGGTCTGACCGAATATGTGATCGATACCGGGCAGGCCCTGCTCGCCGACCGCACCCACATCCAGTCGCTGGAATCCCAGGGCCTGGTGAGCAGCTTTGGGCCACTGGCCCACTGCTGGCTGGGCGTACCGCTGACCCGCGACAACACCGCGGTCGGGGTGATCGGCGTGCAAAGCTATACGCCAGATATCAGTTTCGTCGAACGCGACCAGGAACTGCTGACCTTCGTGGCCCACCACGTCGATGCGGCGCTGGCACGCAAGCGCGCGCAGGATCGCCTGGTCGCCACCCATGCCGAGCTGGAGACGCGGGTACAGACCCGCACCCGCGAACTGGCCGAGACCAACCGCGAGCTGCGCGAACAGATCGCGGAGCGTATTCGTGCGGAACAGCGGCTGCGGCATCAGGCACGGCACGACAGCCTGACCGGGCTACCCAATCGCAGCCAGCTGCAGGAGCGGCTCGACGACGCCATCGCACGGATCAGCAGCGCGGACGGCAAACCGTTTGCGGTCTTGTTCCTGGATATCGACCGCTTCAAGCTGATCAACGACAGCGTCGGCCACGTCGCTGGCGATGAGCTGCTGGTCGAAACCAGTCGACGGATCTCGCAGGTGGTCGCCCGCGACGATCTGGTCGCCCGACTCGGCGGCGATGAATTCGCGATTCTGGCCGAAAATATCGAAGTTCCCGAGCAGGCCCAACGCTGCGCCGCGGATATTCTGCGTGCGTTGGGCCAGTCGATGTTGATCGAAGGCCGGGAAGTCTTTCCTTCGGCCAGCATCGGCATCGCACTGTGGCACCCGCGCTACCGCAAAAGCACGGAACTGCTGCGCGACGCCGACGCCGCGATGTATCGGGCGAAGCGGCTGGGCCGCAACCGCAGCGAACTGTTCGACGAGGAAATGCGCGCGGACGCGATGCGGCTGCTCGATCTGGAAGCCGATCTGCGCCGCGCGATCATGCACGACGCCTTCGAGCCGCATTTCCAGCCGATCCTGCGCCTTACCGATGGCGTGCAGGTCGGCAGCGAGGCGCTGGTGCGCTGGAATCACCAGCACCGCGGCCTGCTGCTGCCGTCGGCGTTCATCGGCGTAGGCGAAGACAGCAGTCTGATCGAACAGGTCGACTGGCTGATGTACGCGCACGTGATCGCCTCAATGGGCGCATACCCGCAGCACTATGTCTCCATCAACGTCTCGCCGCGACATTTCCTGTCGGACAATTTCGCCGACCGTCTCCTGCGCATGCTCGATGAAGCAAACCAGGACCCGCGTCGGCTGCGGATCGAGATCACCGAGGTCGCGCTGATCGAGGACGCACCGCGGGCGCTGCGGATCCTGCGCGATCTGCGCAATCACGGTATTGCAGCCCTGCTCGACGACTTCGGCACCGGCTTCTCGGCGCTGTCGTACCTGCACCGGTTTCCGATCCAGGGGCTGAAGATCGACCGCAGTTTCGTGGCTGGTCTGGAGGGCGAATCGAGCGCGGAAAGCCTGGCGCTGGTGCGCGCGATCCTGGCCATGGCGATCACCTTGGGCATCGACACGATCGCCGAAGGCATCGAAACGGAAACCCAGCGCCGGATTCTGATCGATCAGGGATGCCAGTACGGCCAGGGCTATCTGCTGGGGATGCCGCATGCCCTGGTGCGCGCCCAGGGCGGTCGCCGGCAGGGTGCCGAACCGCACTGACCCATGGTTCAAACGACGATCAAGCGGACTTCGTTGAAGGCAGCGATTCCGATGGCGCACTTGCGGGCTCGGCGGTCGGCCCCAGCACCGGCAGGGCTGCGGCGGCTTTCGAGAAGGCATGCGGGCCAAAGCCGAACATCTCATCGCTGTGGGTCGACACGATCATCCGCACCATGCTGCTGGGCACCATCAATTCCAGCGTGATGTCCTTGCCTTCCGGCGCACGCCCCAGCAACGTCATCTCGATGAACGCACCGCCGGTATCGACGGTATGACAGGCCACATGCGGGCCTGCAGGCCCCTCTTGGATGAACGGGTGGATCGCCTCGCCCAAGGCTTCCAATGCCTGCGGGAAAAAGAACACCGCGTAGCCGTTGTTGTCGTCCATCAAAGCCTCCTTGAGCGTCGAGGGAGCGTAACAGGAAGCGGCGAGCAACGAGATGTTGAAAATACCGTCATTCCGCCGACATCAGAATTTAGCCTCGTCTTTGGAAGCGCACTGCGAATCGAGAGCTGAATTGCGGCCAATACAGGGACGATAGCGCTTCAGCCAACATCACATACTTATGTTCCGGGTGTTTTTACCGGCTTCCTGTTCGCAGCGCTGCGCAGGCTCGCTTCCAAGGCCAGTCTTGCCCACGGCCGCATCGCTTCGGGCGAATCCATCGCATCGTCGGGTGGGGGCGCGATCGCTGGTCGTGACCGGCTTGCGCTTGCCGTGATACACCAATGGCATGCCACCGGCATCCGCGAAAGTCTGTCGGGTCCGTTCATCGGTCCTCAGATACAAAGCGCCGTCGATCTCAAGCGCCACGACCAGACCATCCACATACAGTCCGGCTCCGCCAAACATGCGGCGAATGGTAATCCGACCCAGCGGTTCGAGCAGTTCGCAGAACCAGCCGGTGTTGTCGTGTCGTGCAGTCACGCGATCAGCTTAATCAACTGCGGCGCAGGTCGCATTTCGCGCGTGTGGATGGAGTATGCTGCGGCGCACCATCCAGATGGTCGAGACAGGGGTCTACCGATGCTGCTGTACCAAATGCAAGAACTGGGCCGGGCCTGGATGGCGCCGGTGACCTATTGGGCCGAAGCCAACGCAAGAATGTTCTCAGCGCCTGGCAGCTGGCTGTCCAGCCTGCCGCAGGCACAGCGTTTCGCGGCTGGCAACGAGTTGCTATATCGGATCGGCAAGGACTACGAAAAGCCGAAGTTCGGCATCCACAGCGTGACCGACAACGGTCGCGAATATCCTGTGGTCGAACGCGAAGTGCTGCGCACCCCATTCTGCAGGCTGCTGCGCTTCAAACGTTTTTCAGATGAAGCCGACGGCATCGTCGATCTCAAGAACGATCCGCCGGTGCTGGTGGTCGCGCCGCTGTCGGGGCATCACGCCACGCTGCTGCGCGACACCGTCAAAACCCTGCTGCGCGACCACAAGGTCTACATCACCGACTGGGTCGACGCGCGCATGGTGCCCAAAGAAGACGGCGCTTTCACGCTGGACGATTACATCGCCACCATCCAGACCTTCATGCGCCACATCGGCGTCGAAAGCCTGCATGTGATCAGCGTATGCCAGCCGACGGTGCCGGTGCTGGCCGCAGTGTCGCTGATGGCCGCGCGCGGCGAACCCACGCCGCGTTCGATGGTGATGATGGGCGGGCCGATCGATACGCGGGAATCGCCGACTGCAGTGAACAATCTTGCGACCGAAAAACCGATTGGCTGGTTCGAGCAGAACCTTATCCACATCGTGCCCACCAATTATCCCGGCCGCGGGCGCCGCGTGTATCCGGGGTTTCTGCAGCACATGGGTTTTCTGGCGATGAACCCAGAACGGCATATGACGTCGCACTGGGATTTCTATCAGGATCTGCTGAAAGGCGATCTGGAAGACGCCGATGCCCACCGCCGCTTCTACGACGAATACAACGCGGTGCTGGACATGCCGGCGGAGTATTACCTCGACACCATCCGCACCGTGTTCCAGGAACATCTGCTGCCGCGCGGGCTATGGGACGTCGACGGCGAGCGGGTGAAACCATCGGCGATCCGCAACACCGCGCTGATGACCATCGAGGGCGAGCTGGACGATATTTCCGGCCTGGGCCAAACCCGCGCCGCGCACAAGCTCTGCACCGGCATCGCCGAAGCCGACCGCGTGCACCTCACCGCACAGGGCGCCGGTCATTACGGCATTTTCAGCGGCCGGCGCTGGCGCGACCAGGTCTATCCGCAGGTGCGCGATTTCATCGCGAAATACGCCGCAGCTGCTTCCGCGCCATCGTCTGCGGGGAACACCGCAAAGCCCGTCAAAGCAGCGAAATCCCCCTCAGGCCGCGAAGCGCGCTGACGCGATCGTTCCAGCAGTGACCGGACACGCCGGAACCGCCGCGCCCTAGCCCTATGTTTTGGCCGCTATTGGTCGAGCAAGCGTGGCTTCCCACTTGACTGCATCACGGGCCGAGGCCACAGTCGACTTCAACCGTATCAACATATGTGATGTCCCGTATGGGTTCACGCCATTTCCCGCTTGCTGTGCTGATGACCCTCATGACCATGACCAGCTGCCAAAGCGCTTCCGCACCCGATTCCCGCCCACAGGCCACCGTTGCGGCGCCCATCCCCGATGTCCACGCCAGGCAGAACCCGGCACCGAAGCGCGCATATACTTTGGCGCTGCGTTTCGCCGGACTGCCGGCCGATATCACCCGCCTGTCGATCACCGCGAATTACGAGGTGAACAATCTCGACTGCGTGCCGGTCGATTACACCAAAGCCATGGGCGGTATCCGGTTGCCTCCGGAGCAGCGGATCGAATTGAGCCTGCAGCGCATCGACGACAACACCTATGCCACCACGGTGAATGAAGACGCCTTGCTCGACGAGGATTACTACGGGCTCGGCGTCTGCCATTGGGCATTGGGGACCGCAAGCGTGCATTTCCACTCTCCCTCTACCCAGTTCGTAGGCGGTATATCCGCCGACCAGCTGACTGCGGAAGCGGAAGTGACCGAGCATTACCTGGTTCGCGATTTTGCGCAGAAACCTGCGGTCGGCGATGTGGTCTTCGGTGAAGATTCTCCGAATTTCTACCTTGCCAGCCTTGGGCAGCAATTCAAACTCACCATCAGTGCCCGCAGGGAAGCGCCATGACGATCAGCAGCCGAGACTACGCCGCACTGAGCGAGCATTCGTACCGCCATCCGCAGACGCCAGCGAACGACTCGGTCAAAATCGAGGGTGTCGATTACCGCATCCTGGCCAACAGCGACCAGCGCAACGGCTATCAGGGCACGATCTATCAGCGACTCGACACTCGAGAGATCGTCGTCGCCCACCGCGGCACCGAACCGGATCGAAGCGCGGGCGAGACATTCCGCGATCTGGTACGCACCGATGGCGGCATGGTCACCCACAGCATCAACAACCAGTCGCAGGATGCGATCAACTTGACCCAGCGCGCCCTCGAATTCGCTCGTCAGGAAGGCGAGCGCAGCGGCCGCACGCCGCCGGTCACGGTGACCGGACATTCGCTGGGAGGCACGCTCGCCCAGATCACTGCGCACCGATTCAACCTGCATGGCGAAACCTTCAACGCCTATGGGGCTGCTGCGCTGCGCCAAGGTGTGCCGGAAGGCGGCAACAACGTCGTCAATCACGTACGCGCCACCGATGTGGTCAGCGCCGGCGCGCCGCATTACGGCCAGGTCAGGATATATGCCACCCAGCAGGACGTTGATGCCCTGAACAACGCCGGCTACAACAACCGGGAAACGCGCTGGGATCTGCGCAATCCGCTCAGCGTAGCGGCGAACCGAGGACTCGCCGCGCACGATTTGGGCGCTTTCATCCGCGAAACCGGCGGCGGCCCGCTGATGACCGAGGCCAACCAGCGACTGGCGCAGGGCCGCCACAACCAGATAGACAAGTACCGCGACGACGTCCAGGCGATCCGTACCGGCATCACCGTGGGCTCGGACGCAACCCGCGACGGCATCGACATCATGCGTGGTCGCTGGGACAAGGTGTTCACGAACCACAGCACGCGCGCGGATTTGGGCGACGGGGCGCTGATCAGCGACAACCCGATGGTCGCCCAGACTTACGCCGCGCTGGCACGCAGCAAAGATCCAGCGGTGCAAAACGCGGACGCTGGCACGGTCGCAGGCATCATCACCAGCGCACAACAGAAACAGCTCACCACGATCAATCACGTCACCGGCGGCACGGGGGGCGATGGCACGCTCTACGCAGTGCAGGGCCGTTCGATGGATGATCCGACTGCCCAGGTGGTGCCGGTCAATCTCGCGGCGCAAAAGCAGCCGCTCGTAGCCACCTCGCAAATCTCCGTCGAACAACAAAGCTTGCAAACGGACACGCAACAGGCAAATCTGGGACGCGAGCTATCGCAGCGCACAGCCACGGCGCGATTCTGATCTTACGGCCCGTCAATCAGTCCCAAGAAAAAAGCCGCAGCGATGCGGCTTTTTTCGTAACTGCTGCTGCATCTTGCCCCCCCGCGAACGGGGAGCGAGATCACAGCGATCAGTGGCCACGAATCAAGGCATTCTCGTCACACGCGAAAGCGTTACAGACAAAGTGTGATGCAAGCCACGAAAACGACTGCTTGATATTGGCGCTGCCTATCGCGGCCCAAAGTCCTTGTCGTACGGGCTCGACTTATCCTTGACTGTCGCGCCAGCAGGGTGCAAGACTCCCTTGAACCTATTCAGGATCATCAATAACAGATTGAAATCCAGAAGCAGGTCGCACATTCCGGGCACAGGTATCACACCATGTTTCAAGCGTTCGGCAATGCGGTATTGGCGACACTATTCGATTGATTGCACTGCCCGCCGCAACCCACCAAAGGCTGAAATTTCGTGCATCTTCCCTCGATGATTCAGGAACTTCTGGCCGGTCTGTTTGCAGTTACCACTCTGATGGCACCCACCACCATGAACAACACAATGCTCCCGGCACATCCAGATGCTCAGACCGAAGCGATAACAGCAACTGCGGTCATGAAATTGCCAGAGATCGAAGTCAAGCAGACAACCTCACCGAAGAAGAGTTACGCCCTTACTGTCAATTTCTCGGGTCTTCCAGGGTCGATTTCCGATCTTGTCGCCACGGCAGACTATGTGGTCGACAACGTCGAATGTGTGCCCCCGCAGAAGATTTCCGGCGCGCGCTTGCGCCCGGAACACAGTCAGAAGCTGACATTGCAGCGGGTCGACAACAATCGCTTCGCGACCATGATCCATGCCGATGCCTTGCAGGATGAAGACTACTTCGGCTTGGGCGTATGCCACTGGGCGCTGAACTGGGCGACGATCCGCTTCCAATCCCAGACCACCAAGTTCGTCGGTGCGATCTCGATCGATCAGATCCAGGCAGGCAGCCCCGTCGAGCAGCATTACCTGGCAAGTGATTTCGGAAAGAAGCCCGAGCCTGCGGTCGCGGTGTTCGGCGAAGAAACGGACATCTTCCGCGCTGAAGCAGGTCCGCGATTCATTCTCACATTGACTCCAAGCGAGGCCGGCAAATGACCAACATGAGCACCAAGAATTACGCTGAGCTGGCCGAGGATTCATACAAAGCCCGCGCCGATGGTGCGATGCTGACGCTGGGCGACAACAAATATAAAGTCCTCAAGCATGTCGAAGACGCAAGCACTGGCTACGCCGGCACGATTTATCAGGACGTGTCGAGCCGTCAGATCATCGTCGCGCATCGCGGCACCGAGCCATCGGATATGAAAGACGTCGTGACCGACGTCAAGATGGTGACGCATCGAGTGAACGATCAGCTTCCTCCTGCCATGGCACTGATGGATACCGCGAACAAATTTGCGGAACAGGAAAGGCAAAAAACCGGCTCCAAACCCGAAATATCCACCACTGGGCACTCGCTGGGCGGCACATTGGCGGAACTGACCAGCTATAACAAAGGCGGCTTGCCCGGTCATTCGTTCAACGGATATGGCGCGGTCGAAGTGCAGCCGGGCATGGCGGAAGGGCAGAACTCACAGAACTTCAAGGCCCACTACCGGGTCACCGATGTTGTCGGGACCGGCGGCAGGCATTACGGTGAGTCAATCCCCTATGCCACCGGTAGAGACGTGCAGGTCCTGCTGGTCGAAGCAGGATATGAGAACAAACGCGGTCTACAGCAGGATCTCTTCGACGACCGCAATCCCTTCGCCGCGCTTACGGCGAAGGGGGGTGCTACGCAATCGCACAGCATGGGCGCATTCATTCGCAGCGAAGGCGGTGAACCACCGGTATTGACCAGCGCAGGCAGGAGATTGGCGGAAACCATCGACCCGGCAGCGGACAGATTCAGGAATGACGTTCGAGAAATACGCACTGTGACCGGCATCGTCGGTTTCGGCCTGGACGGCATCAAAGACTCCATGCAGCGCGGATACGAAGGCGTGCGCGAAAGCGTGAGAGAGGGAAAAGAGTCGTTCCAGAAAGGCATGCGCGAAGCATGGGATAGCATCAACAACAGCTGGCCATTGAAGCGCAGCAGCGTTGATGAAGGCAGCACGCCGGGATTGGGCGCATCACCAAAGTTCAGTCTTGCCGACAACAGTTCATACCAGAATGTGGTCAAGGCGTTCGGCAATAGCGGCATCGATGCCAATGCAGTGGATCAAAGAGTCGTCGCCGGACTGGCGGCTGACCCCAAGGGCGGCAGCATCAATTTCGCGGTGCTGTCCACCAAGGACAATCTGCAGGGATTCGGCATGATCGCCCAATCGCCCAACGATCCGGGCGCACAGCGCATCGATTTCAATGCCAATGGCAAGACCATCGAAGACCTAACCCAGCGCCTGGCACAGCAACCGCAGCCCACACGGGCTACGCAGGTTGCAGCGGCACAACAGCCTAATCAGGAACTGGAACAACCGCAGCGCAAGAACCAAGTGATGACGGCTTAATTCCGTATCGGTCTACATTTAGGCGCCACAACAACGGCTTGGTATTGCACCAAGCCGTTGTTTATTCGGCCAGTTCGCGACGGTCAGGGGATGCACATGCTGGCCGCGATCGCTTCAAGAACGCGGTTGGCGGGCGCGGGCGCGATCAAGCCCATCCGCAGGCATGCGGCAGACTGCCGCCTGTCGGAACAAGCCGAGAAACCGGCCGCATGCGGCCCCTCAAGGCCGGCTGAACCAAAATTCCAGCGCATCGGGACAGCGCAAAGATCCGAAGCCGCGTCATCGAACTCAGTGAACGCATCGAAAAAAGCGTGGCCACGGCTTTTCCTTGATCAGGCGTTCCCGGCCCGGGCTTCCGATTAGAATGCGGGTTTGTCCGACCGGCCCCACCATGCCCGACACCGCACGCCCCGCTTTCCACGGTTTCGAACAGATTCCGCTGCGCGAATACGCCGAACGCGCGTATCTCGACTACTCGATGTACGTGGTCCTGGACCGCGCCCTGCCCTTCCTCGGCGACGGCCTGAAACCGGTGCAGCGCAGGATCATCTTCGCGATGAGCGAGCTGGGCCTCAACGCGGGCGCCAAGCCGAAAAAATCCGCGCGCACCGTCGGCGACGTCATCGGCAAATATCACCCGCACGGCGACAGCGCCTGTTACGAAGCGCTGGTGCTGATGGCGCAGCCGTTCTCATACCGCTATCCGCTGATTTCCGGCCAGGGCAACTTCGGCTCCAGCGACGATCCCAAATCGTTCGCGGCGATGCGCTATACCGAATCCAAACTGACGCCGATCGCCGAAGTGCTGCTGGGCGAAATCGGCCACGGCACCGTGGACTGGGATCCGAACTTCGACGGCACGCTGGAGGAACCGACCTGGCTGCCGGCGCGCCTTCCGCACCTGCTGCTCAACGGCACCACCGGCATTGCGGTGGGCATGGCCACCGACGTGCCGCCGCACAACCTCAACGAAATCGTCAGCGCCTGCGTGCGCCTGCTCGACGACCCCGACGCCACCGTGCGCGATCTGTGCGAACACGTGCGCGGGCCGGACTATCCGACCACCGCCGAAATCATCACCTCCATCGCCGATCTGCAGGCGATGTACGAGACCGGCCATGGCAGCGTCCGCGCGCGTGCGACCTATATTCGCGAGCAGAACAATATCGTCATCACCGCGCTGCCCTACCAGGTCAGCCCAAGCAAGGTGATCGAACAGATCGCGCAGCAGATGCGCGCCAAGAAACTGCCGTGGCTGGAAGATCTGCGCGACGAATCGGACCACGAAAATCCGACCCGCATCGTGATGATTCCGCGCAGCAACCGCGTCGATGTCGAACAGCTGATGGGGCATCTGTTCGTCACCACCGATCTGGAAAAAAGCTACCGCGTCAATATGAACGTGATCGGCCTGGACGGCCGTCCGCAGGTCAAGAACCTGAAGATGCTGCTGGCGGAATGGCTGGTGTTCCGCACCGATACCGTGACCCGGCGCCTGAAGCATCGGCTGGAAAAAGTGGAACGTCGTCTGCACCTGCTGGAAGGCCTGCTGGTCGCGTTCCTCAATCTGGATGAAGTGATCCGCATCATCCGCACCGAGGACGAGCCCAAAGCGGCGCTGATCGCGCGGTTCGCGCTGAGCGAAGATCAGGCCGAGTACATTCTCGAGACCAAGCTGAAACAGTTGGCGCGTCTGGAGGAAATGAAGATCCGCGGCGAGCTGGACGAACTCGCCGCCGAACGCAGCACACTGATCTCGATCCTCGACAGCAAATCGAAATTGAAGAAACTGGTCAAGGACGAACTGCTGGCCGACGCGAAGAAATTCGGCGATGCGCGAATGTCGCCGCTGGTGTCGCGCGAAGCCGCGCAGGCGATCGACGAAGCCGAGCTGGTGCCAAGCGAACCGATGACGGTCATATTGAGCGAAAAAGGCTAGATCCGCGCGGCCAAGGGCCACGATATTGATGCCGCAGCGTTGAGTTTTCGCGACGGCGACGGCCTGCTGTGCGCGGTGCGCGGGCGCAGCACCCAGCAGGTCGCATTTCTCGACAGCACCGGCCGCAGCTATTCGTCGCTGGCGCATACGCTGCCCTCGGCGCGCGGCAACGGCGAACCGCTCAGTGGCCGTTTTTCTTTGCCTGCAGGCGCCGGCTTCGTGACCATGGCCAGCGGCGACAACGATGCGCGCTTCGTCCTGTCGTCTTCGCACGGGTACGGTTTCGTCACCGGATTCGAAAATCTCACCGGCCGTAACAAGGCCGGCAAGGCGATGCTGTCGCTTACGCCGGGTTCCAGCGTGCTGCAGCCCGCATTCGCGAAGAATCCCGACACCGACCGCATCGTCGCGGTCACCAGCGCCGGGCATCTGCTGGTGTTCCCGCTGTCGGAGTTGCCGGCACTCGATAAAGGCAAAGGCAACAAGATCATCGAAATACCCAAGGCCAAACGCAGCACTGAACGCGTGGTCGCCATTGCCGTGGTACCGCCGGGCGGTACGCTGGCGGTGAAGTCCGGCGCACGCACGATGTCGCTGTCGTTCAAAGAACTCGATCCATACATCGGTGCCCGTGGCAGCCGCGGCGGCCTGCTGCCGCGCGGGTGGCAGAAGGTCGACGGCTTGACGGTGGAGTGATGGACGCCGCGTTCTGGCGCCAACGCTGGCAGGACAACAAGATCGGCTTCCATCAAACGGAGCCGACACCGCTGCTGCAGACGCACTGGCCTGCGGTCGATGCAGCCGCAGGGTGTCAGGTGTTCGTACCGCTGGCGGGAAAGTCGCTGGACATGCTCTGGCTCGCGGCGCAGGGCCATCGCGTGCTGGGCGTGGAGCTTTCCCAGCTTGCGGTCGAGCAGTTCTTCGCAGAGCACGGACTGGACCCGCACGTGTCCGCGTCTGATGACGGCATCCACTACCGCGCAGGCGCGATCGAATTGATCTGCGGCGATGCTTTCTTGTTGGACGACACCGTCATCGCCAACTGCGCGGCGGTCTTCGATCGCGCGGCGCTGATCGCACTGCCGCCAGAGATGAGGCGACGCTATGTGGATGAACTCTATGCGCGTCTGCCTGCGGACTGCCGTGGCCTGTTGATCACGATCGAATATCCAGCGCATGAGAAACAGGGGCCGCCGTTCGCGCTGACCGAAGGCGAAGTCCGCGACCGCTATGGCGCCCGTTGGGATATCGATCTGCTCGAACGCCGGGACATTCTCGCGACGCAACAGAATTTCATCGACGAGGGCGTGACCGCTTTGGAAACATGCGCGTATCGTCTGCAGCGGCGCCATTGAGCGCCACACCATTCATTGCTATCCATCGCCATCCATTGCCATCCATCGCCAGCCAGAACGACCTCCGGTATCGATCATGAAGAAATGGCTCAAACGCATCGCAATCGTCCTGCTTCTGCTCATCGCGGTCGCGATCGGTATCGGCTGGTGGCTGATGCGCGGCAGCTTGCCTGCGCTGGACGGCGAGCTGGCGCTGGCAGGCCTGTCGGCGCCGGCGACGATCCAGCGCGATGCGCTTGGCGTGGTCACCATCGATGCCGCGAACGAAAGCGATGCGATGCGCGCGCTCGGCTATGTGCATGCGCAGGAGCGTTTTTTCGAAATGGATCTGATGCGTCGCATCTCCGCGGGCGAGCTGTCGGAGCTGTTCGGATCGATCGCGCTCGAAAAAGACAAGGCGCAGCGCGTGCACCGCATCCGCGCGCGGGTCGAAGCCGACCTCGCGTCGATGGCCGCGGACAAACGCCCGCAGCTTGAGGCCTACACCGCTGGCGTCAACGCAGGTCTGGGCGCGCTGCGCGTGCGGCCGTGGCCATATCTGCTGCTGGGCCAACAGCCGAAGCGCTGGGAACTGGGCGACGCCGCGCTCACCGGCTTTGCGATGTATTTCGATCTGCAGGACGCCAGCAATCATCGCGAACTGGCGCTGTGGAAAATCAAACCGCATTTGCCCCCTGCCTTGTTCGCACTGCTGACGCGCGAAGGCACGCGCTGGGATGCACCGCTGGTGGGCACCGCGCGGGGCGATGCGATATTGCCGACCGCAGATGAGATCGACCTGCGCACATTGCCGGCCCCGCCATCGAAACGGCACGATGTCGCCGCCGACGACATCGTGCCCGGCAGCAACAACTTCGGGGTGTCCGGCGCGCTGACGGCGGACGGCCGCGCCATCATCGCCGACGACATGCATCTGGGCCTGCGCGCACCGGGCATCTGGTTTCGCGCCCGGCTGCGCTATGCCGACGCGCGCGCGCCGGGTGGCAAGGTCGATGTCACCGGCTTCACCCTGCCCGGTCTGCCGCTGGTGGTCGTGGGCAGCAACACCCATGTCGCCTGGGCATTCACCAACAGCTATGTGGACACGGCCGACTGGCGGATCCATATCGACTGCAGCGCGCGCGATGCGGATCCATCGACCTGCGTGAAGCCCGTCTCCCACGCGGAGACGATCCGCATCGCTGGCGGCACCGAAGTCGAGTTCGAAGTGGAAGAGACCGACTGGGGCCCCGTCCTGCAACGCGAGGGCGATCGATTGTTCGCGCTGCGGTGGAACGCGCATCTGAAGGGCGCGCTTGGCTTCGGACTGACCGATTTCGCAGTCGCGCGCGATCTTAACGATGCCATGGCGATCACCGATCGCAGCGCAATGCCCACCCAGAATCTGCTGATCGGCGATTCCAGCGGGCGTATCGCGTGGCGACTGATCGGGCCCTTGGCCCAGCGCGCGGCGGGATGCGCACCGGGCGCACCGGACACCGATATCGCCCAGGCCGGCAGATGTCCCGCCTGGAACATCGCGACCGACCGCTCACCCAAGCTGATCGACCCAGCTTTCAACCGGCTCTGGAGCGCCAACAACCGCACGATGAACGGCGCCGCATTGGCGCAGATCGGCGACGGCGGCTACGTCATGGGCGCGCGCGCGCGGCAGATCCGCAACGATCTGTTCGCGCGCAAGTCGTTCACCGAACGCGATCTGCTCGCGGTGCAGCTCGACGATCGTGCGGTGTTTCAGACCACGTGGTGGGCCCTGCTGCGCGACACCTCCGCGCGCGCGAAGTCGCCGGCATTGCGCGAGCTGGCCGCGGCATCGAAACGCTGGGAAGGCCGCGCCAGCGCCGACTCGGTGAGCTATCGCATCGTTCGCGCGTGGCGGCTGGCCGTGCATACGCGCGTCGCCGAAGGTCTGGCGTCGCCCGCACATGCGGCCCTTGGCGATACATTCGAGATGCCTGCCTTCCAGCAGTTGGACGGCACAGTATGGCCGCTGGTCACGCAGCGGCCAGCGCATCTGCTGTCGCGTAAATACACATCGTGGGACGCGCTGTTCGAAGATGCAGCGAAGGAAGTCCGCGACGAACTGAAAGCGCAGGGGCCGCTCAACGAACGCACGTGGGGCGAACGCAATACCGCCGCGATCTGCCACCCGTTGGCGAAAGCGATCCCGCTGCTCGGCAAATACCTGCTGTGCATGCCGCCGGATCGGCTGTCCGGCGATGGCGGCATGCCGCGCGTGGTCGGCCCCGATTTCGGCGCGTCGGAGCGCATGGTCGTCTCGCCCGGTCACGAAGCCGATGGCATCACCCATATGCCCGGCGGGCAGAGCGGCCACCCGCTGTCGCCATTCTGGGGCGCCGGTCATGACGACTGGGTGCAGGGACGACCCAGCCCGTTTTTGCCGGGCAACACCGAGTACACGCTGACACTCGAACCCGGAAAGTAGGGCGGGCTCAAGCCCGCCGTTGCAGTTTCAAATCACGCTTTACTTGCCACAAATTTCGTCGAACGCCGGCAACGACGGGCTTGAGCGCGTCCTATCGCTTAGTGAATTGTCAGCCGCGCAGGAATGCCAACAGCGCAGCGCTGAAGGCTTCGGCATGACTGGTATTGCAGCCGTGCGGCGCGCCTTTCAAGACGTGCAGCTCGCTGTGTTCGTTCGCGGCATGCGTCAATGCTCCCGAGCTTTCGAAGGGCACCACGGCGTCGGCATCGCCGTGCAGGACAAGCGCAGGAATACTGATGCGCTTCAGATCGTCGCGAAAATCAGTATTGCTGAAAGCACGCATGCAGGCTAGCGCAGCCACCTGATTGGACTGCAGACACAGTGCGATCGCCGCCTGACGCTGGGCTTCTTCGACCTGCAGCTCGCCATTCGCTGAAAAGAAATTGCGGGTGAAATCGTCGAAATACTTATTTCGATCAGCCTTTAGATCAGCCTCTTTTTCTTTCGCTTTTTCAGGCGTCAGCGGACCATGAGGATTGTCCGCAGAATTCATCAGACAGGGCGGCACAGCCGCGGCAAAGACCACTCCACGCAGTCGATCCTGTCCGTAAAGACTGACATAACGCGCTACTTCGCCTCCGCCCATCGAAAATCCGACAAGCACCGCATCGTGCAGATCCAAATCAAGCACAAGCCCCGCCAAATCATCTGTCAGGGTGTCGTAATCGTAACCATGATCGGGCTTCTCGGAACGGCCGAAACCGCGCCGGTCATAGGCGATCACCCGAAACCCGGCATCGCGAAGCGCTGGAATCTGCGCCGCCCACGACTCGGCGGACAAAGGCCAACCATGGATCAAAACGACCGGGCGTCCGTCACCACCAGTGTCTTCCACATGGAGTTGAGCCCGCCTGATCTGCCGCACCTTTGAAATATCCATCGTTGATTCCTCGCTCATTGCTGTCGCATGCATGAGCATCGGAGTCTACGCGCGGAGGCGAGCGACAGATTGAATGCGTCCCTACTCTGCAGATTGCATTGGCATCGCGCAATGCGCATGGATCATGCGGTTAATTTTGGCGAGTGATGAACACCGGCAATCGCACGTCCCGATGGATCCGCTGCGTTCGCAAAAGAAGCATCCCAAGCGATGGCCGCCGCCGATGAACACGCGATCGATTTGCCGCCCGGCACGGTGTTGGCGCAGCCTTCGCCGGGAAATGCTTCATCGAAAATCCGCCGATAGAAATACGCTTCCTTCGTCTGCGGCGGGTTGATCGGGAAGCGCTGTTCTGCCAGCGAAAAATCGGCATCGCTGACATGCGCGTCGGCGTGCGCTTTCAAGCCGTCGATCCAGCCATAGCCGACGCCGTCGCTGAACTGCTCTTTCTGACGCCACAGAATTTCATCGGGCAGATAGCCTTGGAAGGCTTCGCGCAGCACCGATTTTTCCATTCTCCGCGTCTCCACTTGTTTGTCGATCATCTTGTTCTGCGCATCCATCCGCATCGCCACATCGAGGAATTCGGTGTCCAGGAACGGCACTCGCGCCTCCACGCCCCAAGCCATCATCGATTTGTTCGCGCGCAGGCAGTCGTAGTTGTACAGCGCATCGAGCTTGCGGATGGTCTCTGCGTGGAACTCGCGCGCGTTCGGCGCTTTGTGGAAATACAGATAACCGCCGAAAATTTCGTCGCTGCCCTCGCCGGACAGCACCATTTTCACGCCCATCGCCTTGATCCGGCGCGCAAGCAGATACATGGGCGTCGACGCGCGGATCGTGGTCACGTCGTAGGTTTCTACGTGGCGAATCACTTCCGGCAGCGCGTCCAGGCCTTCCTCGAAACTGTAGGTGAATCCGTGATGCACCGTGCCGAGCGCTTTGGCCGCAACTTCTGCAGCGGCGAGATCGGGCGAGCCTTTCAGACCGATGG